>CAYRPW010000138.1:5933-6291 GCA_964426145.1 uncultured Oscillospiraceae bacterium | reverse complement strand
GCGAGTTTGTGGATGTAACTGAGGAGCTTGCCCGCGCCCGCGCGAAAGAAGTGTTCGGCGCTGAACACGCCAACGTCCAGCCCCATAGCGGCGCCCAGGCGAATACCGCCGTGTACTTTGCCATTCTGGAGCCCGGCGATACGGTGCTCGGTATGAACTTAAGCCACGGCGGGCATCTGACCCACGGCAGCAAGGTGAATATTTCGGGCAAGTATTTTAACTTCATTCCTTACGGCGTAGACGCCGCAACCGGCCGGATTGATTACGACGAGCTCCGCAGCCTGGCAAAAGAACATCACCCCAAGCTGATCGTAGCCGGCGCGTCGGCCTATCCGCGGGCAATCGATTTCAAACGGAT
>CAYRPW010000138.1:1168-5923 GCA_964426145.1 uncultured Oscillospiraceae bacterium | reverse complement strand
TTGCGGATGAAACCGGAAGCCTGTTCATGGTGGATATGGCGCATATCGCGGGCCTGGTGGCCGCGGGCGAGCATGCCTCGCCCATGCCGTATGCGGATTTCGTAACCACCACGACGCATAAAACCCTGCGCGGCCCGCGCGGCGGCCTCATTCTGTGCAAAGAAGAGTACGCGAAAGCAATCGACAAGGCGATATTCCCGGGCACGCAGGGCGGCCCGCTGATGCACGTCATCGCAGCGAAAGCCGTATGCTTCAAAGAAGCGCTGGAACCGCAGTTCAGGGCCTACCAGAGGCAGGTGGTTGCCAATGCCAAGGCGCTGGAGAACGCGTTCCGCAGCCACGGTATCGCCATGGTTTCAGGCGGAACGGATAATCATCTGCTGCTGCTGGATCTGTCCGATACGGAAATGACCGGCAAGGATCTGGAAACGCTTCTGGGCCTGTGCCGGATTACCACCAACAAGAATACCGTACCGGGTGAAAAGCGCAAGCCGACCATCACCAGCGGCGTGCGCGTGGGCACCCCCGCGGTTACGACACGCGGCATGGTGGAAAGCGACATGGGGATGATCGCCGGGTTTATCGCCCGCGTCATGCAGGGCGGGGAAGCGGCCTGCGCCGGTGTGGAAGCCGACGTCATCGAGATGATGAAACGCTTTCCGCTGTATGAAACGTTCCCAAATGACTGATAGAACCTATGACAAAGGCCTGGCCGGAGAAGGCCAGGCCGTTCAATATCTGGAAAACCGGGGCATGCGCCTTGTGCACCGCCGTTACCGCGTTGCCGGCGGTGAAATTGACATGATCATGCTGGACGGCGAAACGCTGGTGTTTGTGGAAGTGAAACTCCGCGATACAGGGAAAAAGGGCGAAGGCCTGATGGCCGTCACCGCACAGAAGCAGCGAAGGATTGTGAAAACCGCGCTTTATTATCTGGCTGAGCACGATCATGACGGGCCGGTCCGTTTCGACGTCGTGGAAGTAACGGCAGAGGGCGTACAGCACGTGGCGGACGCGTTTCAAGGAAAAGAGTTTTAGCGAAAGAACACCCGGCCCTCGGCCGGGTGTTCTTTCGCTTACGGGTCGTATGTATATCGTACGATCAGCCAGGGCACCTGGCTGTACATCCCGTATGCGTCTCCATAGAGCCGATACGATTTACCGGCCTCCCACTCCGTTTTGGTCTGGTTTTCCACGTATACGGTTACGGTGCCGCCGGCGTTCGTACATTCCATAAACGCGCGCTGCGGACGCGTTGTTTCGATGGATTTGATTTCCCCGATGCAGATATAGATCTGGTTATTTGCTTTGCGCAGGCTCATGTTGTCCATCAGATCGGTGTACTGGGTGACGATGTCCCAGGCTTTTCGGCTGTATATGTCCACAGACGGCACATAGTATACCGAATACTCCAGCTTTGTCTGCGCTTTCCCGGGATAATCTGCGGTGATAATAATGGTGTTGTTGCCGATGGTATCAAACAAGGCTTTGAAGGTGAAGGTTCCGTCCCGGTCGGTGTTGGTGATGTCCAGGTCCGAATAGGGCGACAGCACGTGGATCACAGCGCCGGGAATGGTTGTAGCGCGTATGGTCATCACGTCGTAATTGCTGATGTTGGAAATATCACTGGAAAGGTCCAGCGGAATTTCCTGCTTTTCCCGGTAGAGAATGACTTTCATCGAGTTTTCACGGCAGTGAGGGCTGCGCACAACGATGTTGAACTCGTTTTCTCCAATTGGCTGCACGGTTGCATTGTAGCTGACCTTGCCGGTCGTTTTGGTGACAAGGTCCGAATAATCCTGCCCGTTGATGTATACCTTGCTGCCTTCGCTGACATAGAATACGATCGTGTACAGCGCGGTGCTGACCACCGTATAAGGGTTGGCCGGATCATAGAGCTCAATATAGGAAAGCGGGATATCCACGGTGTAGTGGATTTCGGGTAGCGGCGTCTGCTTGCCGGTTTCGGTGATGCGGTACGGGGTTAACGTTACCTCCATGCTTTCGGAAAGGGAGGTGTCCGTATCGTCGTACCAGCTGTAATCCATAATGTCAAACGTGGCGATGCCGTCCGTCACAATGGCGGAGGTACGCAGTTCCCGAAGGGAGATGCGCTCGCCGTCGTTTCCGGAAATGGTAATGGTATGGGCGGCCAGGTCGTCGCGGATCGTAGGGACAATCGTAACCGCAGCGGCTTCTTGGGTGCCGGTCGCCTGGAAAATCGGTATGATAACTTTCAGGCCTACCCAGCCCAGTGCGGCAAGGCAGGCGGCAATTAATACAAAAATCAACAAACGCCGCATGCGGGTCTGCCGCTTTAAAACGCGCGGCGGCAACCCGCCGGAGGGATGCTGGTGATGCACGTAGTCGTCGGAACGCTGGTACTCTGGCACAAAGCTTTCCATATCGTTATATCCGTCATACACCTGACGGTTTTCGTATGGATCCGTATTCACGTCAGCCTGCCTGCCGTCCGCCCTTTGATAAGTAGCCGAGCGTACCAGTTTGGCGTCTGTTGCGATGGGAGAACCGTCCTCTACCAAGCGGGAATCCACGGGGCGAAGCGTTGCGTCGGGATGATCCTGGAGCTTGGAGAAAAAGGTGCCGCGGTTGCTGGTTGTGCGAACCGTGCGGGAGGATGGCGCAAGCCTGTTTTTGGCGGCCTGGGTGCGCAGTTCCCGCTGGCGTACTTCGCCTTCCTTTTTCCGGCGGCGCAGGTTCACCATTTCATCGGCCAGCGTGTCGCGGTATTCCGCCTTGGTTTCGGTCTGACCCTGTTCATCGACTAAAATATAGGCTTTCGGCGAATCCTTAAGCTCTTCTTGCCAGGCGGGCGCAGCGGGCGTCAGGGAATCGGCCTGGGTTGGAAGCGCCGCTCCGCAAAATTGACAGTGTGGAAGCGTGGAGCGGTTCCAGCGGCCGCACTTAGGGCACTTCAACCTGTCACCTCCCCGCAATATCGTTGTATTGATATGTTATGATTCGTTCAATCATCCAAAAACCCTGTTTTGTAGTTTAGTCAACGTCGTCGTGAACGCTCTGTTCATCATGGGTAAGCTCTCTGCGCGCCTTTTTCCGCAGCGCAGAAAGACGGATTGAACGCAGACGGTTGTGGAAAAAATCCGACCGGCTCTTTGCGATGCTCTTGACCGTGCCGGACAAAGTTTGCGCGCCTTCTTCATAAACCCTCGGAAGGAAGAAAATCAACACGGCGACCCGCAGCAGGATGGACGTAATGATCATCCAGTGCATCTTGGAAAAGGGGAGTCCGAGAACCGTTGGGTATTGCTGTGAAAGATATAGAAACGGAGTCTGCATCAGATAGCCGCCGATCGCGTTGGCAAGCGCGATGCCAAACAGGTTAATGCAGGCGAAGAAGACGGCGATGTACATGGAACGGTGCGTTCGGGGCGATTGCGACAGGTACAGATTCTGCTGCGCGATATCGATCACCGGCCACGTCGCGCCGGAAATAACGTTGGAGATGATAATGATATAGGCGGAGGATTTCGTTGCAAATAGCCAGGGGATGGGGGAAAACACGATGCAGATCGCCGCCATCTGCAGCACGGGTTTATTGCCGTATCTGTCGATCAATCGGCCCCAGTTGGCGACGAAAAGGATCGTGGATATGCCGGACAAAACCTGCGTATATAAAGTCATCTCGATGAAATTCATCTTCAGGTATTCCAGCATGTGAATATTCCAGAACGGCCCGGCAATGTTGACGGAAAAAAGCCAAGCGGAATAAAACGTGACGACTTTCAGGAACCGTTTGTTCGTAAAGACTTCTTTTAAAAGTTTGCGCAGCGACGGCAAATGCGCTTCTTCCATTTCCGGCCATTTCACAAAGAAAAAACCGGCGATATCCACAATCATCGTAAGGCCCGCGATGCCAAGCGCCACCGAGTAGCCGACAAGCCCGACCCGGTCGATCATCAGCGACAGCAGCAGACCCGTGATTACCCCGGAAATCAGGCAGATTCGCTGGCGCGCGCTAAAGTATGCGCCGCGGATCCGGATGGGAACCAGATCACCCATCAGGCTTCCCCATGCCAGGTTTACACCGCTGTTGCCGGTGGAAATGATCACAACGAAGACGATAACCAGCCAGATGCGCAGATCGACCGAAAAGAAGGGGAAAATATAAGGAACCAGAGCAATCAAAATCCACAGCGAGCGGCCGATCAGGCCCATCGCAAGCAGAATGAAGCGCCGGTTGCGCTTCTTTTCCATATAGTAGCTGATGAAAACCTGTAACACGCAGGTTGCCACAGGAATAGCCGAGATTAAACCGATCTGGAAATCGTTTGCTCCCAGCACTTCGCGCTGGAAGGCGCTCCAAATCGGTCCGGTTGTTATGATGAAACCGATCATCCCGATCGTGACCGACCAGATGACCCAATAGAGGTTCTTTCGAAGCTGGTCTGCCATTCCTTCGTCGTTGAAGAAATGCAAACGGAATTTCTGATACTCAGGTCTGGTGCTCATAACCATATCCTCCGCTGGCTTGCCGAACATATGGCAAGGTTGGCCGCGCCGAGATGCAAGTCATTCTAACGTATTCTTGGGGAAGTTGCAACAGCGTAAAACGTTTGTTGCAATCTGATGCCATGCGGAATGCGCCCTATCCGTATTATATCGTTATCCCAGGACAAAGAATAGAGCAACCTTGCGAAAGGCTTATAATTTTGTTATGCTTACCCTGTATGAAAGCAAGGAGGCGAGCCTGTGCAACGGCCGATATACGAACTG
>CAYRPW010000138.1:617-1158 GCA_964426145.1 uncultured Oscillospiraceae bacterium | reverse complement strand
GTTTCCGGGCGCTTGTCGCTGCATATGCCCGCAACGCAGGGGATGCAGCTCTTTGAGGTATTGGATGCAAGCCTGCTGGAGACTACGGAACTGCCTGTAACGGATGATTTGCACCGGCCCTCAGGAGCAATTGCCCAGGCGGAACGGCTGCTTTGCGCCAGCGCGGGCGCGAACGCGTCCTTTATGCTCCACGGCGGTTCCACGGCCGGGGTGCACGCGATGCTGCTGTATGCATGTAAACGCGGGGATACGGTGATCCTGCCGCGCAACGTTCACCTGAGCGCGTTGAATATATGCGCCATTGCCGGCATTGAGCCCGTGTTCACCCGGATCGAAGCGCTACCGGGTGGATTTGCAATAACGCCGTCTGAAGCCTACCGCAGCGCTTTGGATGCAAACCCGCAGGCAAAGGCCGTGTTCGCCGTCAGCAGCGATTATTACGGGCTGCTGACCGATATACCGGCCATTGCGGAGCTGGCGCATGAAAGGGGTTTGCCGCTGCTTTGCGCGCAGACCAATCGATTCGTAGGTGGATGCCGGA
>CAYRPW010000138.1:0-607 GCA_964426145.1 uncultured Oscillospiraceae bacterium | reverse complement strand
TTTTAACTGGCGCGGCGACGTAAGCAACGCGGGCGCGCGCGGTGCGGACCTGTTCGTGCAATCGGCGCATAAAACGATTCCGGCGATCAACGCCGCGGCATGGCTTCATGCGATGGGGGGCGTTGATACGTCGCGGCTGCGCTCCATATTGCGCATGGTGCAAACCTCCAGCCCTTCGTTTACGGCCATGCAATCGATGGACGACGCGCGGGCCTGGATGGATCAGCATGGCCGTCAGGCGTGTGATCGTTTGCTGACCGCATTGGATATCTTTCGGCGAAAAGCGGCGGCGCTTGGTTTTGTCGACAGCCGGAAGGCTTATCCAGCCGATGGGCTTCGGCTGGTGCTGAAGGCGCCGCAGGGCGGGGATATTCTGCAACGCAGGTTGCAGGAGCTGGGGATTGACGTTGAAATGAACGATGGGGAAAACGTCGTGTGTATCCTGAACCTGCTGGACGGGGAACTGCGGCTGCAGAAGCTGCTGGACGCGCTTACGGCCATTGCGGCCGAACCCTTCCGGGCTCCGGCTGCCGCTGCGCCCTTGCGGCTGTTTCCCGCTGTGCAGCCGCGCCGGATGATGCCGCTTGCCGAGGCCGTTTTTACGGAT
>CAYRPW010000137.1:0-6296 GCA_964426145.1 uncultured Oscillospiraceae bacterium | reverse complement strand
TCAGATCGCGGTAGCTGCCGGCGGAAAAGCCTTCGTGCGCACGCGCCGTAGGGCTTTTAATGTACGCGTTGGAAACGATGTGCGCCAGCTGCGACGTAAAGGCGATCCGCTTATCGTGCAGTTCCGGCGTGGTGACGGTCAGGTGGCCGAACCCCACGGGTTTTAATGCTTTTTCCATCTGATCGAACAGGCGGATATCGTCGGTCACCTTCGGCACGAGAATCATGCTGGCGCCGTCGAACAAATCCGCCGCGCTGCTTTTATAGCCGGACGTATGCTTGCCCGCCATGGGGTGCCCGCCCACGAACGTGAAACCGTGCGCCTCCGCAATGGCAAAACACGGGTCGCACACCGCGCGCTTCACGCCGCAGCAATCAAACACAATGGCTTGTTTGGATACGAACGGCGCGATGCTTTCCAGATACGCGATGGCGTCGCCCGGATAGATGGCGATGAAAATCGCGTCGCAAAGCCCGATCGTTTCCCGGTTCAGCTCGCCGTCGATCGCTCCGTCCAGCTTGGCGATACCCTGGATGGCGTTATTGCGGTCGTATCCGTATATGGCTTTCACCTGTGCGCGCCGGTAGGCCTTCGCCAGCGATCCGCCGATCAGGCCCAGGCCCGCGATCCCGATCGTCAGCTCATTGTGCTTGTTTGTCACGGGTCAGCACCTCGCGGATCTCCAGAACCTTCCGGGCAATCTCGTCAAACTCATCGGGCGTTACGGACTGCGGCCCGTCGGACAGGGCGTGCTGCGGGTCGTTATGCACTTCGATCATCAGCGCGTCCGCGCCTGCGGCTGCGGCCGCCATCGCCATGGGCTTGACCAGCTTGTTGATGCCGGTCGCGTGGCTGGGGTCCACCACCACCGGCAGGTGGGACAGTTCTTTGAGCATCGGGATTGCGGACAGATCCAGCGTGTTTCTTGTATACGTTTCAAACGTGCGGATGCCCCGCTCGCACAGCAGCACGTTTTGGTTGCCTTCGCTCATGATGTATTCGGCGCTCATCAGCAGTTCCTTAAGCGTGTTGGCAAGGCCGCGCTTGAGTAAAATCGGCTTGCTGGTTTTGCCCAGTTCCTTTAATAATTCAAAGTTCTGCATGTTGCGCGCGCCGACTTGAATCACGTCCACCTGCTCAAACAGCGGCAGATGGTTGGCGTTCATGATTTCGGTTACGATCGGCATGCCCGTCAGCTTTTTGGCTTCCAGCAGCAGGTCGATTCCTTCGGCTTTCAGTCCCTGAAAATCATAGGGGGACGTTCTGGGCTTGAACGCGCCGCCGCGCAATAGCCCAGCGCCTGCCGCTTTCGCGCGCAGCGCGATGCCGGTGATCTGTTCCTTGCTTTCCACGGAACAGGGGCCCGCGATGATCTGGAAATGCCCGCCGCCGATCTTCAAGCCGCCGATGTCGATCACGGTGTTGTCGGGGTGGAACTTCCGGTTCGCGCTTTTGAACGGCTCTGTGATCCGCATCACCGACTCGATGATATCCAGGCTTCGCAGCAGGTCGATATCAATGCTCGAGGTATCGCCGATGAGGCCGAGGATCGTGTGGAACTGCCCTACCGAAACGTGCACGTCCAAGTTGCGGCTTTTGAACCATTCGATGAGATTGTCGATTTTTTCCTGGGGAACGCCGGGTTTCAACACTGCTACCATACTACCGCACCTACTTCTTATGATAACGAGACCTGCGAAGCGCACTCCACATGTCTCAGTTTTCCCGTCCGGAGAGCTTTCCCGCTTTTGCGGGCTGTTGTTGCGCCAGGGCTGAAAGAGAAAGACCGCCGTAATCCGTACTCTCTCCCGAGGACCGGGGAAGCGGCAACACCGTCCCCGCACTGTATATGTACCATATTGCCAAGCACAATGTCAACCTTGGCGCGGCGCCGGCGCGTTTTCCGGCCTGGTTATCGGGCATATTTTTTACCGCCCGGCTGTGCCTAAGTTGTCATGAAGCGAAACGGTCGTTCCATGGGACCCGTGTTCCGCCCGCTGCATTATGATCGGAAACCGCGCGCTTGAATTGGATATGGCTGAATGCTGCAAGGGAACGCCTTCCGCGCAGCCCGCTGCCCGCTGCCCGCACGGATGGGGCGGTACTCTTCCAATGGATTTCGGCGCACCCGCGCGTGGGAGTCTCCGCGGCGATGGGGGAAGCATGCGCGCCCGCGCTGTGGCCACGCCTGTCCGGAAAATCGGCGCTTCGGCAAGGCAAGGCGACGGCATCCTGTCCATTAGCAGCGAAGCGCTACTTTGCTAAAACATTGTCAATAAGAAGACGTTTCCAGTCTCCGCACCCTGAAAGCCTTGCAGCAGAACAATCCGGCGCATATATACAGCCGCTGCGGCATGCGGAATATGGCAAAGGGATCGCCAAAACGGCGAAATTTCCGTTTCGATCGATTGACAAGCGTACGGGGGCGTGCTACAGTATGACCAAGCGGTATACCGGTATACAATCCGGAATACGAAGAGGATCAGCGCACAGAAGGTCTCTGTCAATAGGGTACCATGATAGCTTATGCATAGCAGGGATCGATGTTTTCGCTGCGCACGGCGGGTGCGGCACGGAAGATGGAACACTGGGCATACCGTGCGGAAACGGGCGTGGCGTACGGAGGTTCGGGTCTGCGGGATCATGACCGTGATACTTTCACATTGGCGGTATTTTGGCAGGAACGCTTTGTTCGTGCTGAAAAATATAAGGAGGAACCAACGATGAAGAAACTGTTTGCCCTGGTTCTCACGCTGGCATTGGTGCTGGCAAGCACTGCCGCCATGGCGGCCGTGTGGCCTGACGGAACCCCCACTGTGTACGTCGGCTACGCCGCCGGCGGCGGCACCGATACCGCGGTTCGCCCGGTTGTTGCCGAAATGGCAGCCTACCTTGGCGAGAACATCAACGTGGTCAACATGGAAGGCGCGAACTCATCCGTAGCCTGCGATTACGTTCTTGCGCAGGAACATAACGGCTACACCATGTTTGCCACCGGCACCGGCGGGTTCTCGTCCTTCCCGGTTTACGGCTACTCTGATTCCAGCTGGCAGGATTGGATTTCTTTCCATCCGTATTCCGGTCGGGCAGTTGTGTACGCGAGTGTGGATTCCGGTATCACTACGGTCGACCAACTCTTCGAATATCTTGCCACCGGCGCGAACATGGCTGTCGGCGCGTTTGGCAACGGCCCGCATACGCAGTTTGAAGCGATCTGCGCCGCCAGAGGCGTATCTTCGCCCAACTACGCGCTGTTCGGCTCCTGCAATGACTCCGGCGTAGCCTGCATCGCGGGCGACGCCATGGTGGGCACAAGCTCCATGTCCGCGGTTATCGACTACATCAACGCGGGCAAACTCTATCCCATCTTCGTCACCAGCGCCGATTCCTTCGAATTCAAAGACGCCGGCATCACCGCGCCTTCCGTAACCACCGTTGTGGCGGGCACCGACACCATTCCCAGCCTCAACGAAACCTGGCCCATCATGATCCCGCGCGACACCCCCGCGGAAATCGTCGAAGCGCTGACCGAGGCGTTCAATTATGCGCTGACCACCGACGCCGTGAAGACGTTCGCCGCTTCCAAGGGCTTCAACATCATCGGGCTGACCGGCGAAGAAGCCGACAAGTTCCTTGCGTACTCCATTTCCGGCTATTCCTGGACGATTTTCAACGCCGGGCTGGCAGAGGGCAACCCCGCCGATCACGGCATCCCCACCCTGGCGGACTTCGACTGGGAAACGGTGAAAACCACGCTCAACTAACCGTTTGCCGATGAATGACCTGCTGTAAAGAAACGATGACGCCCGCTGGCTTTGGGCGGGCGTCATCAATACCGAACAACAAGAGGGCATCGTCGACGGCAGAAAGTCTTCGATGCCCTCTTCTCACAAGGAGAGGGGGGGCTGCTATGGAAGAAGGAAAGAACAGAAACGCCGCGATCAATACGGCGCTTGGCGCCATACTCGTCGTCTTCAGCATCTACGTCATCATCAGCTCGCTTGGCATGAAATATTTCAGGCAATTTATTGACGGCGCTGGATTTTTTCCGCTGATCATCGGCATCGTTCTGCTGGGGCTGGGCGGCGTGCTTACGTTCATCGGCATTCGCGCGGGCGGCTTTGCGGAATTAAAAGAGGTGCTGACGGGCAGCTTTATTCTGGCCTTTATCAAGAACGAGAACACGGTGCGCGTGCTGATCCTGCTGGCCCAGATGGCGATCTATGTGTTCGTCCTGCTGGGCAACATCCCGTTTGTCTGGTCCACCACAATCTACCTGTTCGTAACGTTTTTGTATCTCAAGGCGTTCAATAGAACCTGGATCATCCCGGGGTGGGTTCTGGCGCTCATCACGTCGCTTGCCACTTCGTTTATCGTATTTTATGCGTTCAAGCTGGGTCTGGGTCTAACGCTACGCTGAGGAGGAATGACAAGTGGGTGAACTGGCTGCGCAATTCGGTTATTTTCTATCGGCCATTCCCAGCGCATGGAGCGGCGAAAATCTGTTGATTATTGCCGCCGCGGTTCTGCTGGGCCTGATCGTCGGCGCGATCCCCGGCCTGACCGGCACCATGGCGCTTGCGCTTCTGATCAACATTACCTACGGTATGTCCCGTTCCGCGGCGGTCGCGTTCATGCTGGGAACATATGTCGGTGCCGTGTCGGGCGGCCTGTTTTCCGCGGTTATGCTGAATATCCCGGGTACGCCCAACGCGGCGGCAACCGCGCTGGACGGGTATCCGCTTGCTTTGCAGGGCAAGGGCGCCAAGGCGCGTTTCGGCGGCATTATGGCGTCCTTCTTCGGCACGGTGCTGTCCTGCATTATCATGATGCTGGCAACGCCCGTGATTTCAAGCGTCGCGCTCAAGTTCGGCAAATGGGAGCTGTTCCTGCTCGCGGTGTTCGGCATCACCATCTGCGGAAACCTCACCCAGGACAGCACACCGCTCAAAGGCTGGATCGGCGGTTTTCTGGGCTTTTTCTGCGCGATGATCGGCGTGGACGCCATCTACAACGGCCCGCGTTTCATCTGGATCCCGGAGCTTACCAGCGGCGTTACCCTGATCCCGGCGCTGATCGGCCTGTTCGGCATTGCCGAAGTGCTGTCGGTGCTGCAGGATCGCACCCCGATTAAAATCACCGATACCTCGGGCACGTTCCTGCCCAACAAGGAAGAATTCAGGAGCTTGATGAAGCCCGTTTTCCGCTCCACCCTGATCGGCTGCGCCATCGGCGCCATTCCCGGCGCGGGCGAGGACATTGCCGCGTGGCTTTCCTACTCCGTGGGCAAAGCCAGAAGCAAGGCTAAGGAATTGTTCGGCAAAGGCAGCTTCGAAGGCGTATCCTGTTCGGAAACCGCCAATAACGCCTGCATTCCCGGCGCGATGATCCCGATGCTGACGCTGGCAATACCCGGTTCCACGCAGGCCGCCATGTTTCTGGCCGCGCTGAACCTCCACGGGGTGCAGCCCGGCCCGATGCTGACGCTGAAGGACCCGAGCTTTATGTACGTGGTCGGCCTCACGCTGGTCATTGCCGCCGTTCTCATGTTCGTCATCGCGTTGTTCTTAACCAAGCCGATGACGAAGATCCTGCAGATCAACCGCAAGATTCTCATGCCCATCATCGTGGTGCTGACTGTCGTCGGCGCGTACGCGTCCCGTTCCACCTTCTTCGACGTCAAGCTGATGCTGGTGTTCGGTGTCCTCGGCTTCCTTCTGCGCAAGGCGAAAATCCCCATGGCTCCGATCACGCTGGGGCTTATCCTGGGCGGCACTGCCGATACCAGCTTCCGCCAGGCGCTTTCGCTTGGCAACGGTTCCATTATCCCGCTTCTATCCCGCACGGTGGGTGATATACTGATCGTGGTCGTGATCCTAACGCTGATCTCCGGAGCGCTCAAGACGATCAAGGCGACGAGACTGGAAATCCGCAGCAAGAAGGAAACGGCGCAACCTGAAGCATAAAAAGCGGGGCATTAGGCAATTCGCATAGCCCGTTGAACGGTTATGCATGATAGAACAGAGCAAGAAAGAAGAACGGTTATGAACGTAAAAGGCAAAATGGTTCTGATTACCGGCGGCGCGGGCGGCCTTGGCAGCGCGATGGCCAAACTCCTGTGCCAAAACGGCGCGAAATTGCTGCTGATGGATTTGGAAGCCGCGCGGGAGAAGGGCGAAGCGCTTGCCGCGGAGCTTCGGGTGGCAGGCGGAGAAGCATGGTTCTGCGCTGCGGACGTGACATCCGAGGACGATTGGAAACAGGCCGTCGGGTTTGCCGCTGCGCACGGAGGAAAA
>CAYRPW010000136.1:4563-6308 GCA_964426145.1 uncultured Oscillospiraceae bacterium | reverse complement strand
GGGCGTCCGGCGCCCAGCCGCCTGTTCTGCGCAAACGCAGGGCAGGCGGTTTTCCGTTGGCGGGGGCGCATACGTATCGCCGGGTATGCGGCGTGTTCCGCAACAGTAGATTTCCCCGGCGATTCATACCTCACCGCAGCGTCAAGCGCTGCGGCGGAGGGCTGCGCTTTTCACGTTCCCACAGGCGCAAGCCAGGCACGAGACAGGCGCACTGTTACGGATGCAGCGGACGAACTGGGAATACGTGTACGGCGGAACATGCGGGTGGATGGGTGCACAATTACGGATGCCGCGGACAAACCGGGAAACCCTGCCGGGCGGAACACGCGGGCGGAGCGGCGCGGTCACGGCGGTCGCAAATGAACCCGCCAAATGCCGCGGCCACTGCCCGCGGAAGGAAAAAGCGCGTATCTGCCGCGCGCCGGGCGAACCGCCCAAATGCGCGTTACAGGGAATCGTCCCACGGGTACGCCGCCAGGAATCTTGCGGTGTTGACGTTCCTGACCGTCATCTGCGCATACAGGCCGCTGCCGATGATGTTGTTCAGGCGGCTCCTGTTGTAATTCTCCCGCAGCACATGCCAGACGACCGCGCCCTGAACGTACAAAACGTCGATGTATTCCCTTTTCACCGGCAGCAGGTTCAGGGTTTCCTCGCTGTCGATGGCGGGAAACAGGTAGGCGACGTCGGTTTTCTGCCCGGCGTCGTTCCTCCACGCAGCTGGAACCGCTGCCGCGATTGTTTCCATCTCCCGCCGTTCCTTCACCAGCGCAGGAACGGCAAACCCAAACGCCTCCTGCAGGGTGGTTTCCAACGCGCGCTGCAGGCTGTCCCTGGGCAAGTCGGACTCCAGCAGCGCGTTGCCGGAGTTCAGGTACGTCGCCACATGACGGCAGCCCGAATTTTCCAGCAATTGCTTCAATTGCCGCATGTTGATCATGTGCTTCCCGCCCACGTTGATCCCCCGGAGTAAAACAACGTACTGCATATTCAACGCCTCCGCAGGCAGAATGACGCCCATGCCGCCGCGCTGACCGGGGCCGCGTTCTCCCGCCCAATTCCGCGCATCATGGCAACGTTCGCATCCATCTTCCGCACCCAGCTGCACCGACCCGCTTGTACCCGCCTTGACTCGCATTGACTCGTTTCGGCCCGCTTCAACCCGCTTCGACCCGTTCAAACGCGGCAAAGCTCCTGCCCAAAGCCTAACCCGGTTTCCGGCGTGTGTCAAGGGATAGGCGGGAGATTGAGCTGTTGGAAAGCATTCGTCCTACTTCTTGTTTCCGCAGCACAAACGCCGCACGCCCGGCCCGCATATTTTTAACACTGCGCAGTGTGCCGTGGCGCCGGAAACCCAGGCAACGCCAGGAACTGCCGCCCTAAGCGGCGCTTATAACCGGAAGGTTTGCGCGCGCGATGCGGCTTGACAGGCGGGCGAAAACCGCTATCATAAACCATGACGGAAAACCGGCAAGGATAAACGTAAACCACGACGGGTAACAGGCAGTCGTATTTAGTAACCATGACGGGTAACAGGCAGTCGCAATTAAAGCCACGACGGGTAACCGGCAATCACAAACGCAAACCTTGACGGCAAACCGGCAATCACAATACGGAGCGTGACGGACTATGCAGCGTTTCACCTGCGCGGATGCGCCGATCCGGGTATACGGGCTGTTACGGGAGAGCCTGCCCGACCAGTTTTACAGGCTGCCGCAGGGCTTGGGCGAAGCGCTTCCCGAAGC
>CAYRPW010000136.1:0-4553 GCA_964426145.1 uncultured Oscillospiraceae bacterium | reverse complement strand
CGCCCGCGGGCGGGCGCGTGCGCTTCCGCACCGATGCGGCGGAGGTGACCGCGCACATGGAGCTTGACACGCTGACGGTGGATTTTGCCATTCCGCTGTGCGGCTCCGCGGGGGCGGTGGCGGCGCTGGGCACCGGCGCGGACATGCGCTACGCGGGGCTTTTATGCCCGAGGCAGTATGACCAGCGCTTAGTTTCGCTCACGTTTGTGAAAGCGCCCGTGATGGAGGACGTCACGTTGTTTCTGCCGCGCAACGAGGTTGTGCGCAGCGTATGGTTTACGCTGCCCGACGGGGCGAAGGTGGAAGCGCCAACGCCGTACGCCGTGGAGAGGCCGATTGTGTTTTACGGCTCCTCCATCACCGAGGGCGGGTGCGCAAGCCGCGTAACGAACGCCTACCCCGCGCTCGTCTCCAAATGGCTGAATGCCGATTATATCAACCTGGGCTTTTCCGGCCTTGCCAAGGGCGAGCTGCCGGTGGCGCAGTTCATTGCGCGGCACGAAATGAGCGCCTTCGTGTACGATTACGACCACAACGCGCCAAACCCCGCGCACCTTATGGCCACGCACGAGCCGTTTTTTAAAGTCATACGCAATGCACACCCAAAGCTCCCCATCCTGATCCAGACCAAGCCCGACCCGGACACGAACCCGGCGGATGCCGCCGCCCGCCGGGAGATCATCCGCGCCACGTTCCTGCGCGCGCAGGCCGCGGGGGACGAACACGTGCGGTTCATCGACGGCCAAACCTTTTTCGGGCAAACCGGCCGGGCGGATTGCACCGTGGACGGCTGCCACCCCAACGATCTGGGCTTTATGCGCATGGCGGAAACGGTGTACCCTGTGCTCAAAGAAATGCTTACGTAAGCCGCGCGTATTCAGACCGGTGAAATGGATAACCCCCCGGCGGCGCCAACGGCGCCGCCGGGGGGTTTCGGTATGCAGGGTACCGGCTTACTGCCTGTTCACCCACGCGATCGCAAGCTCCATCCACCCCGCCGCGTCCGGCACGAGGTGGATTGCTTCATAGGCGGTGGTTGTATCGCACAGCGAAAGGCCGTGCGGGCCGCGCTGGTAAACGTGCAGCTCAAACGGCACGCCCGCTTTTCGCAGCGCAGCGGCAAACTGCAGGGAGTTTTCCACGGGCACCGCGCCGTCGTCCCCGGTGTGCCAGAGGAAGGCGGGTACGGTATCGCCGCTCACCTGGGTTTCCAGCGAGAGCAGATTGACCATCGCGGGGTCGGGATGCTCGCCCAGCAAATTGTGCAGCGACCCCTGGTGGGTATGCGGCCCCATGGTGAGCACGGGGTAAGAAAGCAGCATGCCATTCGGTTTCCAGGGCTTCGCGCCGCCCGCGTAGCCGAACGCCTCTTCCAAAAGCGGATGGTTCCATAGCGTTCCAAGCGATCCGCACAGATGCCCGCCCGCCGAACTGCCGAGGATGAACAGTTTGTCGGGCGTAACCTTCCAGCCGGCCGCGTTTTCCCGCACGGTTTTCACGGCGTCCGCCAGCTCGATCAGCGCCGTGGGGAAACGCGCGGGCGCAACGCTGTACTGCAAAATGAACGCGTGAAAGCCCGCCGCCAGAAAGCGCATGGCCACGGCCTCGCCCTCGCGCGGGGAAACGTAGCAGTACCCGCCGCCGGGGCAGAGGATGACCGCGGGGCGGGTACGGAAATACGGGTTTCCGTCCGGGGTATCCAAAAGATAGGCGCTCAGGGTCGGCGCGGGGGTGAGCTGCCGGTCGTTGCGAACGGGAATTTGCATGAAACGCATGGGGTTCCTCCCTATGTTCAGGGTGCGGCTTGCCTGCCCTTGTAAAGAAACGCAAGCCCGCCGGTTACGGCGCGCGGATGCGCGCCCGTTCTCCATTATAGGAAGTTACGGCCCAAAATGCAACGGTAACCCCGGCCGCGCCGAACGGCAGGCTGCCGTTTGCGCCCGAAGAAGCGCCGCGTTGCAAAACCGGCGGCCCCGGTTATAATGAAAGAAAGAAATCAGCCGGGCGCGGGGCAAACCGCCACGCGGCACAAGGAGGGCAAACCCATGAATATACTCATCATCGGCGGAACGGGGCTTTTGGGGAGCGCGGCGGCGGAGGTGCTGATCGCGCGCGGGCACGCCGTGCGGGCGATGGCGCTGCCCCCGCTGCCGCAGGGCGCGCCGCTGCCGCCCGCCATGCAGCTTACGTTCGGCAATTACACTGAAATGCCGGACGCGGAGCTTGCCGCAGCGCTGCGGGGCATAGACGGCCTGCTGTTCGCCGCCGGGGTGGACGAGCGCGTGGAAGGCCCCGCCCCGATCGAGGCTTTCTACCGCAAGCACAACATTACGCCGCTTGAGCGGCTGCTGCGCCTGGCCAAGGCGAACGGCGTGCGGCACGCCGTGATCTGCGGCTCCTACTTTTCGCATTTCGACAAGCTGTGGCCCGAAATGGAGCTTTCCAAGTGGCATCCCTACATCCGCAGCCGCCGGGAGCAGGAGCGCATGGCCCTCTCCTTTGCGGACGAAACCTTCAGCGTATCGATGCTGGAGCTTCCCTACATCTTCGGCACGCAGCCGGGCCGCAAACCCGTGTGGGTGTTCCTGATCGAGCTCATTCGCAGCATGAAGCTTGTGACCCTGTACTCCAAAGGCGGCACGGCGATGATCACGGTGCGCCAGGCCGCGCAGGCCATGGCGGGCGCGCTGGAGCGCGGGCAGGGCGGCGCGTGCTACCCGCTGGGCTTTTTTAACCTGACGTGGGTGCAGTTCCTGCGCATCGTCCACCGCTATTTGGGGTACAAGCACCGCGGCATCCTCACCGTGCCCCGGTGGGCGGTGGCGCTGGGCGCGCGCGGGCTGAACCGCAGGCGTGAGAAAAACGGCGGCGAGGGCGGGCTCAACGCGGTACAATACGCGGCCCTGCAAAGCAAAAACCTCTTCATCGGCAGAGAGCTTGGCTTTGAACCGCTGGGCGTGGAAGATGACGACCTGGACGCGGCCATCGGCCAAAGCGTTATGCTGTCGCTTGCCGTGCTGGACGGAAACGTGCAGACCCTGGACATGAAGGGCGAATAGCCCGCCGTACGGCCGCGAAACGGCAATTCCGAACCCAACGGAACGCGCCGCCGAACACAAAGCCCGGCGGCACAGCAAAAAATACAGCGGAAAAACAACGGAGGCGCGCATGCACATCAGGCGGTATACCCCGGCGGACGAAGAGATTTTATTCAGCATGCTGACAGAAGAGGGCGACCAGTGGAGCGACTACTACGGAGAAGCCGGCCGCGCGAAATACCGGCTTGCCGCCGAGGCCTGCACAACCTATCTGCTGTTTGCAAACGGCGAGCTGTGCGGCTATGCGCGCTGCCATGCGGACTGCGGCTTCGGCGTGTACGTGCACGATTTGCTGGTCCGGAAAAAGCACCGCGGCCATCAGTACGGCCGGATGCTGTTGGAGCAGGCCTGCCGCGATTTTCCCGATCAGACGGTGTACGTGCTAAGCGACGCCGATCCGTATTACGAGAAACTCGGCTACGAGAATATCGGCAGTATTTTTACGGTGAAACCGCCGCAGGGGTAATCCGCCTGCCCAAAACCGCGGCGGCGGCGGCCGTGCCCCCGGCTTGACAGCCCATTTTACAAATGTTAAAATCGGTTATTGGATCACCACATAACACCGGCTTCATAGACGGCACGCATACGAAAGTCCTCAACAGGTCCATTCCCTTCGCGTAGGCACGAACCTGGCGCTGCGGTGTTTGCGCTGTGCCAAAAGGCATGCCCGGCGCGAAAATAACGGGACATGGAAATCAAAACCCTGCACAGGCGCGTGACGGGTATGGAACGCGGGTACGGCATGCGGGGCCGCCTTTGCGCCCCGGCGCGCAAAAAAGGCGCGCGGGAAACCACAACCCCACGCGGGAAACGATTGATATGAACTCAATGAAGGGGGAGGAGTACCATCATGCAAAACCAGAAACAAATCCACGCCTACCTGCCCGACGAAAAGCCGCCGCTTGGCAAACTGTTGCTGTACGCGCTGCAGCAGGTGATCGTCATGTTCCCCGCCACCATCGCGGTGGCCCTGATCACCGGCTTCCAGGTATCCACCACGATCTTCGCCAGCGGCCTTGCCACGCTGTGCTTCGTGCTGATCACCAAGCGCAGAATTCCGATGTACTACGGCTCGAGCTTTTCGTACCTGTCCGCGGTCATCGGCCTGATGACCAGCGAGCAGATTGTCAGCAAGCTTTCGCCCGAGGCGGCCACGCAGCTGACGGCCTGGCTGGCCAAGGCAACGCCCGTGATGCCCGCCGAGGCCATCGCGTTCGCGCAGTTCGGCATCGTGATGTCCGGCTTGGTGAGCGTTCTGGCCGGTATTCTGGTGAAGTACAGCGGCAGACACGCCGTGGAAAAAATCCTGCCGCCCACGATTACCGGCTCCATCGCGCTGGTGATCGGCCTTACGCTTGCGGACAACGCCCTGGGCGACGCCGCCCCGGTGCTCACCTCTTCAGCCGTTAATGGCACTGGCTGGGTGTGGATCGTGTCGCTGGCCACGCTTTTGTC
>CAYRPW010000135.1:0-6343 GCA_964426145.1 uncultured Oscillospiraceae bacterium | reverse complement strand
GGCATTCAGGCCGTCGGCAAGCTCGCCGATTAGGAGAACAAGATGCGTTTGTATGCACTGCTGGGATGGTTCAACGTCGTTTCGCTTGCGGTGATGACCGCACCTTACTGGCTGCGTTTTCTCAACAGTCATACGCTGCGCCTGAAGGGCGGCGCATATGCAAAAACCGTCAAGGTGCTGCGCGCGGTGCACAAGCCTCTGGGTGTGCTTATCCTTCTCAACGCGCTTGTACACGGTTACCTGGCCTTAGGGGCGTTCAGGCTGCACACGGGCACTTTCCTGTGGCTTTCCATTCTGCTGACCGCCGTACTGGGCCTCACGTTCTTCCTGACGAAGAAAAAAGGCGTGTTTCTATGGCATAAGCGGATGGTGCTGGTGGTTATTGCCGTTCTGCTTTTGCATCTGCTTTACCCAAGCGCCGTTTACTATTGGTTCGGCTGAGAACGATACATACGGAAATCCGACCCCCGACGCCATACGGTTTCGGGGGTTCGGTGTATGTATCGCCGCGCGGATGCGGAGGGTCTCCTCCTTGCGCACGCTTCGTTCCACAATCGCGGTGCGCCGCCCGAAGCCCGGCAACCCGGCACCTTTGCTTTGCCGTATGTCCGCGTTATGCAAGGGCTGTATGCGCTCCTCGGCGCTCCCCGCGGCGCCGTTTCTCACGACCGCTCCCGCTTTTCCCAACAACGATATATAGTATGATTCAAGGGTTTCCTGCAGCTTATCTAGTGGTGGATATCCATACTGATTTTACAGTTAAACAATACAATTTTAACGTTTCTGATATCAAATAATTCATAAAGGTAGGGTATGATAGATAGTGTTCTTCCATATCAAAAAGGAGGCAAATCTATGAAAAAGTTTCTTTCCCTGATCGTGGCCCTTTTGCTGATCGCCAGCACGACTGCCGCGATGGCGGATGCCATCCAAATGGACAAGCTCACCCTCGAATTTGTACCTTCCAAAGATGCCGACGTCATCATCACCGGCACCCAGAACCTGCCCGAACTGCTGAAAGCCGAAATGCTTGTGCAGGGTTATGACATCGGCGAAGTCGACATCACCGTAGGCACGTCCTACGAGGCGACCGGCGAAGCCATGGCAGCAGGTTCCATCGATATCGGCTGGCTGCCCGGCGGCACCTACGCCCTGTTCTCCGACGAAGTGGAAGTCATTCTGACCGCCACCCGCGCTGGCCTGAGCAACGACTCAACCGATCCCACCACCTGGAACGGCGACGCGAACAAAACCACGCCCACCGAAGAACAGGTCAAGTTCTACCGTTCGCTGATTTACGCAACGCCTTCCGCATACGGCAAAGAGCTGGCTGCCAAGGTAAATGCGGGCGAAGCCCTTACCTGGGACGATCTGAACAAAGCCAGCTGGGCCGTGCTTAAAACTTCTTCCTCCGCCGGTTATATCTACCCCACGCTCTGGCTGATGGAAAACTACGACGGGAAAAAGATCACCGATCTTGCCAGCGTTGTGACCCTCTCCGGCTACGGCGAAGCGTTTGCCCAGGCCGCCGCGGAAGCGGTTGACATCATCGTGTGCTACGCCGACGGCCGCCGCGATTACGAGGATGCATGGAAACTTGCCACCACCGCGCAGGACGCCACCGGTAAGGCCGGCATGGGCCGCACCGAAAGCATCTGGAACGAACTCAACGTAATCGGCGTAACCGCCGGTATCTACAATGACACCGTTTCCATCACCGAGGCAAACCCGGCCGTATACAACCCCGAATTCATCGCTGCAATCCAGACCGCGCTGATCAACATCATCGGCACCGAAGAAGGCAAAGCGATCTTCTCCGTGTACAGCCACTCCGGTTATGCGATTGCTCAGGATTCGGATTATGATGCCGCCCGTTTGGCATTGACCGCTGTCCAGTAATCCCGCGCTTGAGCGCCCGGGGCGATACGGTGTAACCGTATCGCCCCCCTTTTTTCAAGTCATATCCGCAGTTGTGCATCCGGCGCTGTGATGGTATAGTTGAAATGATAAAAATAAACCGATGAGGCGTGCATATGATCGAATTTATCGGTGCGGGGAAAACATATCCCAACGGTGTGCAGGGCCTGAAGAATGTGGACCTGCGCATTGAGCAAGGCGAATTTGTAGCGATCATCGGCCTTTCGGGCGCCGGGAAATCTACGCTGATCCGCACCATCAACCGCATGATCGACGTGACCGAAGGCCAGGTGTTGGTAGACGACGTAGACGTGATGACGCTGCACGGAAAAACGCTGCGGCGGTTCCGCCGCCATGTCGGGATGATTTTCCAGTCGTTCAATCTGGTTACGCGTTCGACCGTGATCAAGAACGTTCTCACCTCCATGGTGCCGGATATGGGCTTTTTCCGCGTGCTGCTGGGAATCTTTACGAAAAAGCAGGAGCTGGCGGCGCTTGCCGCACTGGACAAAGTGGGCATTCTGGAAAAAGCCTATACGCGCTGCGATCAGCTTTCCGGCGGCCAGCAGCAGCGCGTGGCGCTGGCACGCACGCTCAACCAGAACCCCACCATCATTCTGGCGGACGAACCTGTTGCCGCGCTGGATCCCGTGACGGCAAACCTGGTGATGAGCGACTTCAAGCGCATCAACAAGGACATGAACATCACCATTCTGATTAATATCCACCATGTGGATCTGGCGCTGGAATTTGCAGACCGCGTGGTGGGCATTCGGGAAGGGAGCATCGTGTACGACGGCCCCGTAGGCGACGTGACCGACGCGGTGCTTGACATTATCTATAACGGCGCGCCGATCCCCAAGGCGAGCGACGAACTGAAGGACAATGCCGCGGCGGACGTTGTGCGGCCCGCGGCTGCCGTGAAAAAGGAGGCGCTGCCCTGATGCGCAGGAAACGGACCTCCCTACAGAAAAAGCCGTTGTTTGACCGCCTGTTCCCACCGCGCACCATGACGGTTGACGGCCACGCCGTGCTCAAACCGCGTTCGCGTTTTTGGCTGATTTCCTTCGTTCTGGTGCTTGTGGTGAGCGCATCCGTATGGCTGACGGAATTTGACATCGGCATTCTGATTAGGCGCGGCCATCAGCTGACCGTGATTCTTGCCCGGATTTTCAATCCGAAGTGGAGCTACTTTCCCAAGGTTTTGGATCCCCTGCTGGATACGATCAAGATGTCCGTGCTCGGTTCGGTGATCGGCTCCGCGCTTTCCCTCCCGTTTGCGGTGATGGCATCCGCAAACATCATTAAAAACGGTTTTGTCGTAGCCGTGCTGCGCATCCTTCTAAACATCGAGCGCACGCTTCCCACGCTGGTCATCGCCTCCATCTGCGCGCTGATGTTCGGCCTGGGCACGTTCGCCGGAACCGTGGCGATCACGGTTTTCACGTTCGGCATCGTATCCAAAATGCTGTATGAGAGCATTGAAACCATCGATATGGGTGCTTTCGAGGCCATGGAAGCGCTCGGCGCGACCAAGTTCCAGGCATTCTGGAGCGCGGTGTTTCCGCAGGTGCTGCCCACCTATCTTTCGCACTGCCTATATTCGTTTGAAATCAATATCCGCGCCGCATCCATTTTGGGGTACGTCGGCGCGGGCGGTTTGGGAATTCTGATCAACGACCGTGTGGGCTTCCGGGATTACGAAGGGCTTGGCATCGTACTCATCACCCTGTTCGTCGTGGTGCTGATCATTGAGAACACAAGCCAGTATCTGCGCCGCAAACTCAGCTAGGAGGCCTTCATGGAATACCGTTTGAACCCCATCGAAACGATGTACGAAAGCAAGCCCCGGAGATGGTGGATTTATACGCTCTGCGTGCTGCTGATGGCGCTCCTGCTGGGCTGGTCTTCGAACGCCCTCAACTATAAAGGGCTGGCAGCCAAGGGCACCGAGGTTGCGTACGGGATCGTGTACGGCATCGTGCATCCGGATACCAGCCTCCTGTGGAACTTTACCGTGGACGGGGTTCCGTATCTGCTGCTGCAGACCGTGGCCATTGCCGTGCTCGGCACGCTGATCGGCGGTCTGCTTGCGGTTCCCTTCAGCTTTCTGGCAAGCGAGAATATCGTGCCCAAATGGGTTGCGTTCATCATCCGCGCCATCATATTGCTGATCCGCACCATTCCAAGCCTGGTATGGGCGCTGGTCTGGATCCGCGTTACGGGCCCGGGCCCGTTCTGCGGCGTGGTGACGCAGAGCATCTGCTCCATCGGCATGATCAGCAAAATGTACATCAACGCCATCCAGGATCTGGATACGAAGATTTTGGAGAGTTTGGACGCGGCCGGTTGCACAACCTTTCAGAAGATCCGTTACGGCATTTTGCCGCAGCTGTATGCCAACTTTATCTCCACCATTATTTACCGCTTCGATATCAACATCAAGGACGCGACCACGCTTGGCATCGTAGGCGCGGGCGGCATCGGTGCGGCGTTGATTCAATGCATCAACAGCCGCCGCTGGAGCATGGTGGGCGCGTTTCTGTTCGGTCTGATCATTTTAATGCTGCTGATCGACCTGTTTTCCACGCGTGTCCGCAACAAGCTAGCAAGAGGCTGATATGGCAAACAGGCTGACCCTGTATTTCACGTCGGATACGCACGGGTACGTATACCCGACCGATTTTCTAAGCCCCGGCATGCTGCGGCAGGGACTTTTGTGCATGCGCTTCCTAAAAGACGGCAATACGATCGTGATCGACGGCGGCGACACCCTGCAGGGCTCGCCCCTTACCTACTATTGTCACACCAAAGGGCTGCCGACGCCCTGCGCCCGCGTGATGAACGAGCTCGGGTATGATTACGTTACGCTTGGCAACCATGATTTTAACTACGGGTATGAAAACCTGGCGGATTACCTGCAGCACTTGAACGCCAAGTGTCTGTGCGCGAACGTGCATGACCTGGCGAGCCAATTGCCGGTTCTTCCTTATGCGGTGCGCACGCTGGAAAACGGGCTGCGCGTCGGGCTGATCGGTATTGTGACGCACTGGATCAACGTGTGGGAGCAGCCGGAAAATTTAACCCGCGTTGCCGTAAGCGAACCGCTGCAAGCCGCGCGGGAAGCTGTGGCCGCCCTACGGGCGCAGGTGGACGTGCTGATCGGCATCTATCACGGCGGTTTCGAGCGCGATCTGGAAACCGGCAATCCGGTGAGCGATACCGACGAGAACATCGGCTGGAGGCTGTGCGAAGAGCTTCCGTTTGATATCCTGCTGACCGGGCATCAGCATATCCCGGTGGCAAACCTCGTAATCCACGGCACGCACGTGGCGCAAACCCCCGCCAACGCCAAAGGCTACGTCCGCCTCACCATCGACGGGCAGGGGACCATAACGTCGAGCCTGTGCGTGCCGGACGCGCCGCCGGACATCAAGCCGTGGGAAGAAGCGCTTTTTACCGACCTGAACCGATGGCTGGATACGCCCATCGGGCGGCTTTCCAGGCCGCTGCTGCCGGAGAGCAAGCTTCACATGGCGCTGCACGGCTCCCCCATCGCGGACTTCATTAACCGCGTGCAGCTGGAAGCGTCCGGCGCGGAGGTGTCCTGCACGGCGCTCGGCAACGAGATCAGCGGGTTTCAGGCGCAGGTAACGGTACGGGACGTGGTTGCCAGCTACCCCTTCGCCAACACGCTAGCGGTGCTGAACGTAACCGGGCGAACGCTTCGCCTGGCGCTGGAGCAGTGCGCGTCATACTTTCAGGTATTCACGGACGGTTCCCTTGGCATCGACGATTTCTTCACGAAACCCAAGGAAGCCCATTACAACTACGATTATTTTTACGGCATCGAATATGCCTTCGATTTGCGAAGGCCCGCCGGAACGCGTGTGACGACGCTTGCGCGGCATGGCAAGCCAATTCTCGCGGACGACAGCCTGACGCTGGTGATGAACAATTACCGGGCGACCGGGGCGGGGGGGTTTGACTGTTACAAGCCCTGCCTGCGCGTGCGGGAAATACAAACCGAAGTCAGCGAGCTGCTGCTTGACTACCTGCAAACCCACTCGCCGGTGGATGTTTCGGATACAACCCCATATACCGTCTGCATGCCGGACGAAAACGGCAGCCATACCGGGCTATGAGCCGTAACGAGCGTGCATCAGTCTCCATCCAACCTGCGGAGTTTCAAGATCTGCAGGCGATCTTAGCGTTGCAGTATCTTGCGTACCAGAGCGAGGCTGAACTTTGCAACAATCCAAATATACCGCCTCTTACACAGACGTTTGATGAACTGGCGCAGGAGTACCGAAGCGGAATCATACTGAAGGCAATCGGGGATGATCAGACCCTCGTGGGCTCCGTACGGGCGTACGTTAAGGAAGGGACGCTTTACATCGGAAAGCTTATCGTCCGGCCGGATCAG
>CAYRPW010000134.1:2247-6358 GCA_964426145.1 uncultured Oscillospiraceae bacterium | reverse complement strand
TGATGTACTCCCGATTTTTCTTTACATATTCTGGCGATATCCGGCCAATCCCGCGCGCGCGGAAAGCCCGGCTACAGCGCGTTTTGCGTGGTGAGCAGATACATAACATACCACACGCCGGACGCCAGATGCCACAGCAGCAAACCGCTTCCGGCGGCGATTTTGACCGCCTGGGCGCGGGGGCGGCTCACCACGGTGGGCTGGCCCTGCGAGGCAGAGCGAAGGCGCTTCACCCAGGAGGATACCCGGTAGGCAAACAGCGGAAGCGTAACCGCCCAGAGCATCAGCCCCGCGCCCATCACAGCCCAGCCGAAGTTGCCGTCCTGCGCGCGGTAGCCGGTTTCGCTGAGGAAAAGCATCTGCAGCACCGCAATGCCGTCCAGCAGGAGCGTGAGCGTAAACAGCGGCTGCCTGAGCGTTTCACGATCCGCAAACAGCACCAGCACGCACAGCGGAAACAGCTGGGTCAGCAGCACAAGCTTGAGCACTTCCAGCGTTTTCGCGCCGCTGAACAGCACCGTAAGCCCGCCCTGGCTTTCGACGATCCCCCCGAAATAGAACAAAAACTCCAGAAGGATCGCAAGCACCGCGGGCACGGCGGCAAGCAGCAGCCGCAGAAAATACCGGCTGTCGCCCGGGTTTTCCACCCAGCGCACCAGAAAGTAAATGCCTGCGGCAGGCAGGAACGCCTGCAGGAACGTGGGTTTGATCAGCGCGCTGATGAGAAGCACCGTGGACAAAAGCGCCGCGTGCTTCCGGGAAATGTTCTCCTTTTCGCGCAGGTTGCGCTCCTCCGCCATCGCCACCCAGGAGACGGCCAGAATCATCGGCGCCATCAGCGCGATTTGCGTGGGGCTGTGCCAGGGGTTGGGCGAACCGCCGCCAAGGAACACCGTCGGGTTGATCCACGGCACCCAGACCGACGCGACAACCGAGGCTGCCAGGGCGCACAGCGCGGCCACCGGGCCGCGGCGGCCGATGAGCCGCGCGGCAAGCGCGTACAGCGCCACGGTTTCCAGGCCTTTGCACAGCGCAGTAAAGAGCAGCGCGCTTTGATTGACGGTAAGCCCCGTCTGCGTAATCACAAACACGCAGACGCGCCACAGCGGGTGCGCCGCCTGCCGGATGAAGGATTTGAGATCGGCAAGGCTTGCCTGCCCCGCCCACAGCGTATGAATGGCGATATCGCTCTGCGGGCGGCCGAGCAGCGCGGAAAACACCGCCGCGGCAAGCGCCGCGGACGCGATCCCCGCAAGCCATATCCACAGATCCAGCCGGTTGCGTTTTTCCATCGTCTATTCCTCCCAGCCGTCTATCTTTTTGTACAGGCCGCCGGCCATGTTATCGGTCACCGTTTCAAAGCCCGGCACGGAAATGCGCAGGAAGCGCGTTAAAATCCAACGGCTCTTGCCGGTGTTGTTCTCGTACATGATGCCGGACTGCACCCCGAGCCCCGGATGCAGCTGCGCCATGACCTGGATATCCATAATCTCGGTGCGCACGGTGTTTTGAAAGGGGTCCTCCGCGTCCGGATCGTAGGTGACCGCTTCGCACAACGTTTGCAGATCGGCGGAGAAGGGGGCGGGGGCAAAGCGGTTGGGATCGGCAAACGCCCCTTCTGGCGCGCCGGTGAAAAGCACCGCGGCAACCGCCGCGCAGCCTGCGAAGTAGGTGATGGGAACGAGCTTTTGCCCGCGCAGGAGAAGCCACGCGATCACAAACCACAAAAACGGCGCGAGCGAGCGGTAGTCCGCCCAGTCCTGCGTTTCATAGAAGAGGATGATCACCGCCCACGGCAAAAGCAAAAGGCCGAAGCACAGTCCGTACAGGAAGCGGTCCTTCTTATGGAAGATCACGCCCAGAAGCGTCAGCAGCGCAACCCCGCAGTACAGCCAACGCTGCACCACCTCGCTTGTGTTGGCAAGCTCCAGCATGAAATAGGCGTGCAGGTTATTGAGCGCGTGGAAGTAGAACATCCGCGCGGCCTCCCGGAAATCGGCGCGCAGGAAATGATAGAGGAAGCCCGATTCATAGGGGCTGGTCACCAGGCGCATGCAGTAGTTGATCAAAAACGAGACCACGAGGATGGCCGCAAGCCAGAGCGCAAGCTTCCCGTTTGCCTTTTTGCCGCAGGCAAGCACCGCAACGGGCACGAACAGCAGGAAATACAGGATGCGGTAGACGCTGAGGAAAAGCACGGCGCAAAGCGCGCCGATCAGCACCGGCAGCGTAAGTTTCTCCCGCAGGCGGTACAAAAGCCCCGCGTACAGCATCAAGAGCCCGTAGTTGGCAAGCTCCGTCATCGACGTGCAGCAGTACAGCACGAACGGCGCGTAAACGAGCATCGACAGCGCCAAAAATAGCGCCGCGCGCGGCTTGGGCCGCACCAGCAGAAGAAACGCCCCCGCGCCCGCGCTGACCCACAGCGCGTTGACCAGCAGGATGGACGAGTATCCCCAGCCGAAAAGCCTGGCAAACCACGCGTACAGCAGCAGCGGGCCCGGCCCGTGGACGCTCAGTACGCCGATCTCGGGCGGCAGCTCCCCGATGCCGATATAGCCGGTGCGAAAGCCGTAGTTGACGAAGGAGTACACGCTGCGCCAGTAATCCAGCTCGTCCGACCAGATGGGGATGGCCGCGAAGCCGTTCTTGCCGAGGACCAGCGAAACGATCCCCACCGCCAGAAACGGCGTGAGGATGAGCGTTGCGAATGCCGCGGCGGTCAGCGCGCGCCGCCCGGTGCTGCTTGCCAATGGGTACCCTCCGATCGTAATACCGTTCGTATGCCCGCCATAGGCCGCCGCCCGCGGCGTTTACAGCGGGGATTCAAAGCAATGATAGGGTTTGGGAAACCCGTGCAGGGTGAACGTGCCGGCCTCCCGCGCGGTGACCGACGCGAAGAAGCGAAGCGCCCGCACGTTGTCCTCGTAGGTATCCACGCGGAAGGCGTTGCAGCCGCTTGTTTTGCCGAACTCCTTGGCAAACTCCACCGCGGCCTTGGCGTATCCCCTGCCGCCGCGGTTGGGCAGCACGGCGATGCGGTGCAGGCACACGGGGTTGTTCCCCATGCGCCAGTCCACGGCCTGGTACTCCGGCTCGCCTCCGCCCGCGGTGAGGGCGAACACGCCCGCAAGCCCCAGCTCGTCGTCGATGCGGTACAGGCGGCCAAGCCGGATATCCTCGTTCAGAAGCGCTTCGTAGGGATACCGGCCCCATTGCCATTGAAACAGGCCGCGGGCGTGCATATCGGCAATCACGGCCTGGTACAGGGCGCAGATTTCCGGCAAGGCGGCGGCTTCCGGTTTTGTGATCCGCATCGGCTATTCCCCCTCGGCGTACATGGCGTACAGCTTTGCGTACACGCCGCCCTTCGCCAAAAGCGTCTTGTGCGTGCCCTGTTCTTCCACGCCGTTTTCGGTGAGCACCCAGATGGTGGAGGCGTTTTTGATGGTGGTGAGCCTCTGGGCGATGGTAAACGTGGTGCGCCCCACGGAGAGCGTTTCCAGCGATTTTTGCACCAGCCGCTCGCTTTCGTTGTCCAGCGCGCTGGTGGCCTCGTCCAAAATCAGGATCGGCGGATTTTTCAGGAACACGCGCGCGATGGACACGCGCTGTTTCTGCCCGCCGGAAAGCTTCACCCCGCGCTCGCCCACGCAGGTCCGGTAGCCGTTGGGCAGGGCCATGATGAATTCGTGCGCGCCCGCAAGCTTCGCCGCCTCGATCACCGCGGCTTCCGGCGCGCCGGGCAGGCCGTAGGCGATGTTGTCAAACACGGAGCCGGAGAAC
This sequence comes from uncultured Oscillospiraceae bacterium, assembly GCA_964426145.1. Lineage (GTDB taxonomy): Bacteria > Bacillota > Clostridia > Christensenellales > Aristaeellaceae > CAXXOK01. Next base: position 2,572 of record CAYRPW010000134.1, on the reverse strand, counting down.
AGGTACACGTCCTGCTGCACCACGCCGATGTTTTCGCGAAGCGACTTCTGGGTGAGGGTTGTGATGTCCTGCCCGTCGATCAGAATGCGCCCGGCGGACAGGTTGTAAAACCGGGGGATGAGGTTGCACAGCGTGGTTTTGCCCGAACCGCTGGGGCCCACCAGCGCCACGCGCTCGCCCGCCTTCACGCTTAAGTTGATATCGGCAAGCACGTCGCGGTGGTTATCGGAGTAATGGAAACCCACGTGGTCAAACGTCACGTCTCCCTTGACGTTTGAAAGCTCTATGGCGTTTGGCGCGTCCTGGACGTCGGGTTTTTCATCCA
>CAYRPW010000134.1:0-2237 GCA_964426145.1 uncultured Oscillospiraceae bacterium | reverse complement strand
GAAGCGCTCGATGCTCGTCATTCCGTTTTGAAACTGCTCGGTAAACTCCACGATCCGACGGATGGACGTCAGCAGCGTGGAAACGAACAACAGAAACGCCATGTAATCGCCCGCGGTGATGGCCCCGCTGCGCAGGTACAGCGCCCCGGCGATCACCACCACGATGTACATCAGCCCGTCCACAATGCGCCGGGACATGGAAAACCCGCCCAGCAGCCGGTAGCTTTTGCGCTTGATGCGGATGAAGGTATCGTTGCTTTGCCTGAACTTTTCAATTTCGATGGGTTCGTTGGCGAACGATTTCACCACGCGGATGCCCAGCAAACTGTCCTCCACCTGGGCGTTGATCTCCCCCAGCTGGTGCCGCCGCTCCTGGAACGTGCGGCGCATACGGTTGCTGAACACCCGCGCGATGACGTACATCAGCGGCAGCGCCGCAAAGACGATCAGGGTCAGGCTTGCGTTGATCCCCATCAGGATGCTGAAGGAGGCGACGATCTTGATGGCCGCGATGAAGAACTCCTCCGGGCAGTGGTGGGCGAACTCCGTAACCTCGAACAGGTCGGAGGTGATGCGCGCCATGATCTGCCCGACCTTCGCCTCGGAGTAATACGAAAAGCCGAGCTTCTGCAGATGGCCGAACAGATCGGCGCGCATGTCGCGCTCAATCCAGGAGCCCATGATGTGCCCCTGCGAGGTCATGTAGTAATCGGCGGCGGCGTCCACCAGCCGCAGCGCAACGTAAAAAAGCCCGATGCGAAGCACGTACGTTACCGTAAGCAGCGCCGGATCGTCCACGGCGAGCTGGGTGATGTTGCGCACGATCAGCGGCAGGGCCACGTCGCAAAGCGTGGTCGCCGCCGCGCAGAGAAGATCAAACGCCATCGTGGGGATGTATTTTTTGTAGTAGGGGGCAAACCGTCTGATCAGGGCCAGGTTTTTCATGGTACGGATGTCCGGCTGCATGCGTGTTCTCCTTCGGTTATTGCCCGTCGATGCGGATCAGCCCCAGGGTGCGCAGATAATCCGATAGCTGCTCTTCTTCCGACACGGGGATATGCGCCACATATACGGCGTCCTCCCCGGCGGCGGCAACGCGGATGTAGTCTTTGGAATCCATGCGCACGGCGTCCAGGCCGCCCATGGTGTAGAGCGTATCCACGCGCAGGGCGTACTGGGAATCGGTTAACAGCGTTATCGCCCCCGGCGGCCGGATGGAATCGACCGTCATCACCGAACCGTCGGGCAGCTGGTAGGTCAGCGTCAGCCGGCGGGCATACCCGCCCTGATAGGCGGTATCGTACAGCGCGGCTTTCAAAAGCGGCAGCGCGTTTCCGCGCAGCTCCATGGCGTCCTTGCCGAAGCTTACGGCGGCGGCCGTCACATCCACGTTGCCGGTCATCTCCTGCCCCGTCATGGGCATGCGGATGATTTCCTCCTGCGCGGCGGATTGCTGCAAAAGCACCTCGTCGTCGTCGTCCGGTTCGCCCATCAACAAAAACAGATACAGAAACGCAAGCGCCAGCAACAGCAGCAGCAAAAGCAACAGCTTTCTGGCCACGGCTTTCCACTTGGCGGGGGGCTTTAATTCCGGCACGTCAGAAAGCGCCTTCTGCGCGGGCATCGGGTCCCGCTTGGGGGGTTGCAGATAGTTGCGCCGGATGGTTTCCACCTCGCGGGGCATATCCGCGGGCGGCTTGCGCCGCCCGTTTTTCGGTTTGGTCGTCTTGTCCAAGCGCGCGTCTCCTACATTGCGTCGATCGTCAGGTGCAGGGGTAAAAGCATCTCGTCCAGATAACGCGTTTCCCCGTTCATCTCGCTGGCAAACGCGTCGTAAAACGCGCGCATCAGCAGGCTTTTCTGCGCGCCGGTCAGGCTTTCGTCTCGCTGCATCGCTTGAAGCATCTGCGCCGCGGGCAGCGCGAGATGCTTGGGCGCTTTGCTCTCGTTCACATAGCCGAAAATGGCGTGCATATGCCGCGTGGAGCCTTTGAGGAATAGCCGGATGAACTCCGCCGAGAGCCGCGTCAGGTACCGGCGCAGGAAAACGTTCGGCTCCTGCGCAAGGGTCAGGCACAGGTCCAGATCCGGATGGTGGAAGATTTCCTGCCTAAGCGCCTCGCGCTTTAAGGGCTTGAGCTCCTCCGGCTCCAGATAGACGTTTAAGACGTAACACTTGATGACCGAGAAATCCATGCCTTTTTTGCCGCGCTCATACAGCCGCCCAAGCAGCAGCA
>CAYRPW010000133.1:0-6358 GCA_964426145.1 uncultured Oscillospiraceae bacterium | reverse complement strand
AGCCGGATTGGGCATTTTCAGCAAGCTCCAGCCTGTTCAGAAGGGTCAATATGCACGAAAACAAGAGCGGTAAAAGGCAATGGAAGTGAGTGTGTACCCGGTGGGTACATATGCGAAGCATATAACGAACTGAGATTGAGACATTTTTACAGAGTGGCACGCACGGATTGCACGTGCCACGACAATAAAATGGACGGATTGAGCTTACTCACTCGTAAGTGATGCCTTTTACCGCTTGCAGTTGACACAGCAGATTGGCCTTTATGGACTGGCTGGTCAGGCCTTGGGTGCGGCTTCCCTGGCCACCACAGCCTGGTCCGCCAGCCGGTTTTCCATGCCGCGTTTGGTGTAGTGCGTGTGCAGCAGCTCGTGCGCCAGATGGCCGTTGGGCGTGCCCAGGAAATCGGCGTACAGCTTGGTGATGAAGGGATTTTCGTGGGACTTGCGCAGGGTTTTGCTTTCGTCCTCGGAATAGAGGCCCTTTAAGCGCTTGAGCTTTACGTTCGGGTCGGCCGAGCGCGGCTGGCCGCCGCCCATGATGCAGCCGTTGGGGCAGCCCATGACCTCGATGAAGTGATAGGGCGACGTGCCGTTTTCGATCTGGTCCATCAGCACGGTTGCGCCCGCGGTGCCGCTGGTTACGGCAACGCGCACGGTGACGCCCTTTAAGAAGGCATACGCGGGCAGGGGGTCTTCGATGGTGATGGCGGCTTCCTTGATCTGCTCCAGGCCCACGATCGGGGCGACGTGGAGGCGGTCAAACGGCAGTTCCCGGCCGGTGACAAGCTCGTACACCGTGCGCAGGGCCGCTTCCATCACGCCGCCGGTTACGCCGAAAATATCGGCCGCGCCGGTGGACAGCCCCAGGGGGTTGTCAAACTCCGCGTCGGGCAGGGCGTTGAAATCGATCCCCGCTTCGCGGATCATCTGCCCAAGTTCGCGGGTGGTGAGCACCGCGTCCACGTTGGGCACGCCGTCGTTCATCATCTCGTGGCGGTTGATTTCAAACTTCTTGGCGGTGCAGGGCATGACGGACACCACGTTCATCTCTTCGGGTTTCACGCCAACCTGCCCGGCATAGAAGGACTTGGCCAGCGCGCCCAGCATCATGTGCGGGGATTTGCAGGTGGAAAGATTGGCGAGCCGCTCCGGATAATGATGCTCGATGAACTTGATCCAGCCCGGCGAGCAGGAGGTGATCATCGGCAGCGTCGCCTCGCCGCCGGTGAGCGCGGCCTTCACGCGGGAGAGGAACTCCGTGCCTTCCTCGATGATGGTGAGGTCGGCGGTGAAGTTGGTGTCGAACACATCGGAAAAGCCCATGGCGCGCAGCGCCGCCGCAAGCTTTCCGGTTACCTGTGCGCCCGGTTCCAGGCCGAATTCCTCGCCGATGGCCACGCGGATGGCCGGGGCGACCTGCACCACGGTGCGCTTGCCCGAATCAAGCATATTCCACACCTTATGGGTGGCGTCGGTCTCCCGCAGGGCGCCGGTGGGGCACACCACGGTGCACTGGCCGCAGAACACGCAGCTTGCGGTGCCCAGCGGGCCTTCCATGGCGGGGGCGATCACGGTATCGAAACCGCGGTTCTGGGCGTTCAGCACGCCGGTGTTCTGGATGTTGTTGCAGGCGGTGACGCAGCGGCGGCAGAGAATGCACTTGCCCATGTCGCGGGTGATGGATACGGAAATATCCTCCGCGGGGGACAGATGCTCGCCCTCGAAGCGGGTCTCCATCACGCCCAGGGTTTCGCCCAGCGCTTTGAGTTCGCAGGTGCGGGAGCGGGTGCAGGTGAGGCACTCCTTATCGTGGTCGGAAAGCAGCAGTTCGTAAAGCACCCGGCGGGCTTTGCGCACCTTGGCGGAATTGGTGTGGATCACCATGCCGTCGCGCACCTTGGCAAGGCAGGACGCCTGCAGGGTTTTGGCGCCTTCCACCTCCACCACGCAGATGCGGCAGGAACCGAACGTATGCACGTCGCCCATGTTGCACAGCGTGGGAATATGGATGCCGGCGCTTTTCGCCGCCTTTAAAATGGTACTGTCGTCGGGTACGGTGGCCTTCAGCCCGTTAATCGTTACGGTCGCCATGTTAGTTTCTCCTCTCGCAATGCAGGCAGCGCATCGATTCGGCTACGGCATTGAGTTTCTGGAAGCCCAGGTTCACTTCGGCAAAGGTCTGGCAGCGGTCGGTGGCGCACTGCACGACGACGGGGTAGCGGAACTGCTGGGTAATCTCGTCCTCGTCGATGATCAGGGGCAGGGAAATCGGCTCGCCCTTGTTCAGGATGCCGTTGCCGCCCAGGTACTTGTCGATGGCGGACGCGGCCAGTTTGCCGTCCGCAATGGCGTGGATGGCGTCGTCGGGCCCGCGCACCACGTCGCCGCCGGCGAACACGCCGTCCAGCGAGGTCATCTGCGTGTCCTCATCCACCACGAAGGTGTTCCAGCGGGTGAGTTTGCACTCGTTTTTGTCCACAAAGGAAAGGTCGGTCACCTGGCTTACGGCGGCGATGGCCGTATCGAACTGTAAGGTGAAGTTGGAGCCTTCCGCCGCAACGGGGCGGCGGCGGCCGGTTGCGTCAAACGCGCCGGGGGTCATTTTCACACATTCGATGGCGGTCAGCCTGCCGTTTTCGCCGATGAACTTCACGGGGTTGACCATTTCCATAATCTGCACGCCCTCTTCGAGCGCTTCGTTGATTTCCAGCTCCTCGGCGGGCATGCTTTCGCGGTCGCGCCGGTAGAGGATGGTCACCTGTTTGGCGCCCTTGCGAAGCGCGGTGCGGGCGCTGTCGATGGCGGTGTTGCCGCCGCCGATGACGGCCACCTTCGCGCCGACTTTGATATCCCAGCCCAGGTTCACGGCTTTGAGGAAGTTCAGGCCGCCGTACACGCCCTTTAAATCCTCGCCTTCCACGCTGAGCTTCTGGGGCACCTGCGCGCCGGTGGCGACGTACACGGCGTCGAACTCGTTTTTCAGGGTGGAGAGGGGCAGTTTTTCGCCGACGGGCTGGTTTAGGTTAATCTTCACGCCCAGCGCTTCAATGCGCGCGACTTCGGCGTCGATCACGTTCTTGGGCAGGCGGTAGGCCGGGATGCCGTAGGCCAGCACGCCGCCGCACACGGCTTCGGCTTCGAAAATTTCCACCTCGTAGCCCTTGCGCGCCAGGTAGTGCGCGGCGCTTAAGCCGCTGGGGCCCGCGCCGATGACGGCGACGCGCTTGCCGTTCTTCGCGATGGTTTCCTGCTTGGGTTCGCCGTGGGCCATGGCGTAATCGGACACGAACCGCTTCAGATCGCAGATCGCAAGCGCTTCGTCCACCGTGGCGCGGCGGCACTTGTCCTCGCAGGGGCGGGTGCACACGCGGCCGCAGATGGCGGGCAGCGGGTTTTCCTGGCGGATCAGCTCGTACGCGTCCACATACCGGCCGGAGGCGATCAGCCCCATGTAACCGGGAATGTTCACGCCCGCGGGGCAGGTGTTGGAGCAGGGGGCCAGGTACAGCTTGGAGCACACGCCCGCGCGGCAGTGGTGCTTGCGGATATGCTCGTCGTACTCGTTGCGGAAATACTTGATGGTGGAAAGCACGGGGTTGGGCGCGGTCTGCCCCAGGCCGCACATGGCGGTGTTGGAAATCACGTCGCCAAGCTCCAGCAGCAGTTCCACGTCGCCCTCCACGCCTTCGCCGCGCGTGATGCGCTCCAGGATTTCCAGCATCCGCTTGGTGCCCACGCGGCAGGCGGTGCACTTGCCGCAGCTTTCGTCACGGATGAAATCCATGAAGAAACGGGCGGTGTCCACCATGCAGGTGTCCTCGTTCATCACGATCAGGCCGCCGGAGCCCATGATGGCGCCCAGCGCCTGCAGGGGTTTGTAATCGGTGGGGGTATTGAGATCCGCGGGGGTGATGCAGCCGCCCGACGGGCCGCCGATCTGCGCGGCTTTGAACTTTTTGCCGTTTGGCACGCCGCCGCCGATATCGAAGATGATCTCGCCGATGGGGATGCCGATGGGCACTTCCACGATGCCGGTGTTCACCACGTCGCCCGCGAGCGCGAACACCTTGGTGCCCTTGCTGTCCTCCGTGCCGTACTGGGCGTACCATTTCGCGCCCTGAAAGAGGATGGCGGGAACGTTGGCGAAGGTTTCCACATTGTTGATGATCGTGGGGCAGCCGAACAGCCCGCGCTGGAACGGGAACGGCGGCTTCTGCTTGGGCTCGCCGCGCTCGCCTTCGATGGAGGCCATCAAAGCGGTTTCCTCGCCGCAGACGAACGCGCCCGCGCCGATGCGGATTTCCAGGTCGAAATCAAAACCGCTGCCGAAGATGTCCTTGCCCAGAAGCCCGGCCGCGCGCGCCTGCTTGATGGCTTCCTCCATGCGCTCCACGGCGATGGGGTATTCCGCGCGGATGTAGATGAAGCCCTGCGTCGCGCCGATGGCGTAGCCGCCAAGCAGCATGCCCTCGATCACGGAATGGGGGTCGCCCTCGATGAGGGAACGGTCCATGAACGCGCCGGGGTCGCCCTCGTCGGCATTGCAGACAATGTATTTACGCTCGGCGTTCTGGTCGTGCCCCGCCTGCCATTTGATGCCGGTGGGGAAACCCGCGCCGCCGCGGCCCTTGAGGCCGGAGGCCTTCACTTCGTCGACCACCTTCTGGGGGGAAAGCTCGGTGAGCGCCTTGCAGGCGGCCATATAGCCGTCGCGCGCCACGTAGGCGGCGATGTCGTTATAGGCCATGGCGCCGCAGTTGCGCAGCGCGATTTTGACCTGTTTTTTGAAGAAATTGATGTCGTCAAGCTTGGGCACGCGGGTTTGCAAAGCGTGATCGAAGAAGGTGTACTGCGTGAGCACCTTGCCGCCCGCCAGATGGTCTTTCACGATCTCCTGCACTTTTGCCGGGGTGAGCTCGGTATAAAAGATATTGCCGGGGGTGACCAGCATCACGGGGCCCACCGCGCAAGTGCCCATGCAGCCGGTTTGGTAGACCATCACGCGGCTGCCGATGCCGGCTTTTTCCGCCTCGGCAACCAGGGTATCCTGAATCACCTGACAGTTGGACGACACGCAGCCCGCGCCGCCGCAAACGTAGACGATAAAGTCGTACTGTTCCTGCGCGTGCAGATAGGCGCTCTTGATATCCTCAAGCTGCCGCAGGGTTTTGATCAGTTCCGCCATTACACGCTCACCTCTTTTTTACGGTATTCCGCGAGTATTGCCTTGAGCTTGCTGGGGGTGACTTGCTTATATACCGTATCGTCCACCATGATGGCAGGGGCAAGGCCGCACGCGCCGATGCAGCGGGCGACTTCGAACGTAAACAGGCCGTCCGCCGTGGTGTCGCCGATCTTTAGGTTCAGGGTATCCTGCAGCGTATCCACCAGCTTTTTGCCGCCGCGCACGTAGCACGCCGTGCCCATGCAAATGCGCAGCGTGTGCTTGCCGCGGGGCTTGGTGGAGAAGAAGGAGTAGAACGTCACCACGCCCGAAACCTCGCTCAGCGGCAGACCCATACCGTCGGCGATGAAAGACTGCAGTTCCAGCGGCAGGTAACCGTAGATTTCCTGCGCGCGGTGCAGCACCTGGATGAGGCTGCCTTCCTTGTCCTTGTAGAGATCAATGATGTTGGCGATTTCCGAAAACTGTTCCGTGCTGCAGTCTGGGCAGCATGCTTTGGTTGCGGCCACCGTTTTCCCCTCCATGCGCTCACTCCCGATCCGATTGATTGCCATAAGAAAATATTATGGTTTATTGTTAATTTAATAACAAGATGCATTATAGCAAACTTGCGGAAAAAAATAAAGTAGATTCTTTGTTTCTTTACGGTACTGACGGTAGTTCCATCAGGGGCCGTCGCGCAATATGCGCTCGTTTTACAGTATTATATGCTTCTTATAATTTGTCCCATTCGCGCCGGATATGCGCCGCTTCTAATGAAATACAAGCGGCTTTCGTTGATTCGTAAGCGTTTTGCGGTTTTATATACAGTTTTCTTATCGATATAAATATATCGAATGGCAAATCATCAAAATTTTACGTTTCAGCCGCGTCCGCATGGGTAAAAAGAGGCGGATTTTGTGTCGTTTCCGGGTAAATACCGTCCCGCAGGGCGAAAACCGGCACCAGCGTCCGACGCGCGCCGCAGCCGCCGCGCACGGGGCGGGTGAACTTCGCGTTTCGCTCTAAGAAACGTTAATACCACGGCGCGTCGGGCGGCGCTGGAAATCCGACGACGGGGAAACCCGGGGCGGTGGGGCGTCACGGGCCGCGCTTACGGCCCGCCGAGCATGGAAAACAGGTCAATCTGGCTGCTTTCCGCCAGCTCTTCCAGCGCGCCCTGTTTTTTGAGCA
>CAYRPW010000132.1:228-6383 GCA_964426145.1 uncultured Oscillospiraceae bacterium | reverse complement strand
TTTCCAAAGGCCAGTTAATCCTCGGCCTGTGCTTTGGCGTGGCGAACTACTTTGCCAGCACGCTGTTCGCGTACGATACGTGGAGCTATTTAAACAGCATATGGCGCTGGGCGGTTGCCGTGCTGCAGATTTTCGGGCAGGCGGCGGTGATGGCCGTGGCGGCGGCGCTTGTGTGCTTCTGGCTGGAAATGGAGCGCAGCGAGGGGAGCCGCATGCGGCGGTTCGCGGCGCGCGTCGGCGTAAGCCGTATCGCTGGCGCGTACCGGCGCAGGCCGCTTCTATTTCTCACGGGGCTGCTGCTTTTGTGCTGGTCGCCGTACCTGATCGTGTTCTATCCCGGCACCGTGATCTGGGATATGGCGGAGATGGCGGCCATGCAGTTCGGCCTGCGGCAGATGACCACCTGGCATCCCGTGCTTATAACGTGGGTCTTCGGCGGGCTGATCCGCTTCGGGCGGCTGTTTGATAGCGATAACCTGGGCGTGTTTTTGTTCACGCTTTCGCAGAGCGCGCTGCTTGCGTACGCGCTTTCCCGCGCGCTTTTGCTGCTGCGAAAACTGAACGCAAGCCGGGCGTTCCGGCTTTTTGCGCTGTGCTTTTTTGCGTGCACGCCGATCTTCGGCGCGTTCGCGCAGGCCGTGGGCAAGGATACCGTGTTTGCCGCGCTGGTGCTTTTGTTTACGGTGCAGACCGTGGACTTTCTGCGCTTTGACAAGCCCAAGCCCCTGGCTGTTGTGGCGTTCTTTTTGACCGCGCTCTTGATGGCGCTCGTGCGAAGCAACGGCGTGTATCTGCTGCTGCCCACCGCCATTGGGCTTATGCCCGCCCTGCGCGACCGGGCGCGGATACTTACGGCGTGCGCGCTGGGCGGGGCGCTGGCGCTTACGTTTGCGTTCAATAGCCTGCTCCTCCCCGCGCTGGGCATTCCCGAAACCCGGTCGTCCGGCCTGTATTCCGTTTTGTTCCAGCAGTCCGCGCGCGCCCTGCGCGACCAAACCGTGACCGCGGAGGAGTACGCGGCTATCGACGCGGTGCTCGACGCGGAAAATTTGCCCGCGCTGTACGAGCCCAACATTTCCGATCCCGTGAAGTACACCTTCCGGCAGTACGGGCAGGGCGCGGACGCGGAAAAGCAAGCGCTGGCCGCATACCGCAAAGCGTGGCTTGCGATGCTGTGGAAATACCCGATGACGTACCTGGAATCCTTCGTTTCGGGCAGCACCGGCTATTATGCCTTCACCCCGAAGATCGACGCCGCGCGCACCTACCATAACCAGGGCGGCGTGCGCTTCGTGTTCGAAACCGTGCCCGCCGGGGACGATCCCCTGGACCTGCACACCGCCCAGCCCGCGGCGTTTGCCAGGGCGCGGGAACTGCTGGCCGTGTACGCGCGCGGCTGGCGGCGCGTGCCGGTGCTGGAGCTTTGCCTGTTTTGCGCCGGGTATACCTGGCTTTTGCTCATCGCCGCGCTTTCGCTTGTGCGCCAAAAACGCGCGCGGGATTTAATCGCCTTCCTGCCCGCCCTCCTCACCCTCCTTACCTGCATCCTTTCCCCCGTCAACGATTACTTCCGCTATTTCCTCCCCGCCGTCGCCGTGTTCGTGCCGCTGCTGGCCGTGGCGAAACGAAACGGGGAGTAGGACGTTTGGGGCCTTGCCCCAATCCTCAATCAAGGGCGATGCCCTTGATAATCCCTTCATTGGCCGCGCAATGCGCGGCCAAAAAAGGGTTACCTAAGGGCATAGCCCTTAGGTGGGGTATTAGGGGTGAAACCCCTAACGGCTTCTCAACTTTGTTTGACTTTGCAAGGCGGCGGCGATAGAATGAACTGTATTGCGCAAAAGGAGGCGGCGTGTTGAAACGGATCGCGCTTTTGGGGTCCACGGGCTCCATCGGCACGCAGGCGCTGGAGGTGCTGCGGCTGCATGCGGACCGGTTTTCGGTGGCGGCGCTGGTCGCGAGATCCAGCGCGGAAACGCTGTTTGCGCAGGTGCGGGAGTTCCGCCCGGCGCTTGCGGGGCTGACCGGCGCGGGGGTTTCGATCGACGACATCCCGGCCGACCTGCGGTTTTGCCGCTGGGTATTCGGGGAGGACGCGCTGACCGAAGCGGCGGGCATGGAAGAAGCCGACGAGGTGCTGGTGGCGGTGGTGGGCATGTGCGGGCTTCCTAGCGTGCTGCACGCGCTTGCGTGCGGCAAGCGGGTACTGCTGGCTAACAAGGAAACGCTGGTCGCGGGCGGGCAGCTGGTGATGCGCGCGGCCAAAGCCGCGGGCGAAGATATGCTTTTGCCCGTCGACAGCGAGCATTCCGCGATCTTCCAATGCCTGCAGGCGGCGGGAGGCAACCCGTTCCACCGCATTCTGCTCACGTGTTCGGGCGGGCCGCTGCGCACGTGGAACCAAGCGGAAATCAGCGCCGCCACGGCGAAGGACGCCTTAAGGCACCCCACGTGGAACATGGGCGCGAAGATCACGGCGGACAGCGCGACGCTGTTTAACAAGGCGCTGGAGATGATCGAGGCGCATTATTTATTCGGCGCGGACGTTTCGCAAATCCAGGTGGTGATCCATCCGCAGTCGGTGGTGCACAGCGCCGTGGAGTTCAAGGACGGCGCGGTGATCGCCCAGCTGGGCACGCCGGACATGCGCCTGCCGATCCTCTACGCGATGGCCTACCCCGAGCGCCTGCACACGGGCGGCGAACCCATCGACCTGTTCCGGACGCGGGAGCTCACCTTCGAGCGCCCGGACGAGGAGCGTTTCCCCTCGCTCCGGCTGGCGGCGGAGTGCATCAAAGCCGGCGGCGCGGCCTGCTGCGTGCTGAACGCGGCCAACGAGGAGGCAGTAGGCCAGCTGCTGCAAGGCAAACTCACCGTAGGGCAGCTGTACCGCACGGTGGAAGAAACCCTGCGGCGCGCGGGGCATCTGCCCGCCGATACGCTGGCCCAGGTGCTGGAAGCCGACCGCGTGGCGCGGGCAACCGCGCGCGCCCTGATGAACGAAGAACCCGGGGAGGGCAACCGATGACGATTTTGTTTGTGCTGCTGGCCATCCTGATGCTCGGATTATTGATCGTGGCGCACGAGTTCGGGCATTTCATCACCGCGCGGGCGATGAAGATCGCGGTGAAGGAGTTTTCGGTGGGCTTCGGGCCGAAGCTGAAACAATGGAAGGGCAGAAAGCGGGAAACGGTGTACTCGCTGCGCGCCATTCCGCTGGGCGGCTACTGCGCGTTTTATGAAGACGAAACCGACGAGCTTACGGAAAACGACCCCCGGCGCTATGCCTCCGCGCGCGTATGGAAGCGGATGCTGGTGGTGCTGGCCGGGTCGGTGACCAACGTGTTTTTGGCGTTTTTGCTGGCGGTGGGTTTGCATCTCGGGTACGGCCTGCTGCCCGCGCAGCCCGCGCTGGAAGCGGTAACGGCGGGCTCGCCCGCGGCTTCGGCGGGGCTTCTGCCCGGCGACGTGCTGGTGCGGGCGGGGGACACCGAGCTTGCCGTGGGCGACGCGGCGGGCATTTCCACGGCGGTGGCGGCGCTTGCGGAGGGTGAAGCCCTGCAGCTGACCGTCAACCGAAACGGCGCGGAGCTTACGTTTTCCGTGCTGCCCAGGTATGACGAAGCCGAGGCCCGCAGCCTGATCGGCGTGAGCGTGATCGCCTACACGCGCCCCACGGTGTTCCAGGCGATCGGCGGCGCGTGGGACAGCTGCGTGTACGCCTCCACGGCCATTGCCAAGTCGCTCTACCGGCTGATTGTCCACGGCGAGGGCGCGGCGGACGTATCCGGCCCGGTGGGCGTGGTGCAGCTGATTGCCGAGCAAACGCAGGCGGGCGGCGCGTATGTGTACTTAAACCTCGCCATCCTCATCGGCATCAACTTAGGCATCATCAACCTGCTGCCCATTCCGGGGCTGGACGGCAGCCGGTTTTTATTCCTGGTGGCGGAGGCCGTGCGCCGCAAGCCCGTGAACCGGAAGGTGGAAGCCGCCATCCACATGGCGGGCTTCGTGCTGCTGTTCGGGCTGATGCTCTTGTTCACATTCCGCGATATCGGGCGTTTATTCGGAGGCTGAGCAGATGAAGACCGACTGGAAGAAGAACTGCAACGTACCCAACGCGTTGACCATGCTGCGCTTTTTGATGATCCCGCTGTACGTCGCGCTGTTTTGGAAGGGGCTGAAATACTGGGCGCTGTTTACGTTCCTGCTCGCCGGGTGTACCGACGTGCTGGACGGGTGGATTGCCCGCCGGTATAACTTGATTACGAATTTCGGAAAGCTGATGGACCCGCTGGCCGACAAGCTGATGGGCATCACGGCGCTGTTTTCCATGACCGTCGGCACCGCGCAGATTCCGGCGGTGGTGCCGTGGGCGGTGCTGATCGTAATCGTGGGCAAGGAGCTTTTAATGATGCTGGGCGGGCTGTTTATGCTGGGCAGGCACGTCGTGGTGTATTCAAAGCCCATCGGCAAGGCCGCGCAGGCGCTGCTGACCCTGGGGCTGACGGCCTCGTTTTTCCACGACCGGCTTGCGGCGCTGTGGAATTTTTCGCTGTCGGCGGACGTGCTTACTTTATATGCGGCAACGGCGCTGACGCTCGCGGCGCTTGTGTTCTACGCGGCAAGCTGTATCGGGCAGCTGAAAGCCAAATAACGAACCGACGGAGAATGTGAACTTCATGCAACACGCTGCGGGCGACCGGAAACTGGGGCATCTGCTGGCATTGGGCACCATCATCGTCTGGGGATTAACGTTCATCTCCTCCTCCGTCGTGCTGAAAACCTTAACCCCAACGGAATTGCTGATCGCCCGAATGGTAATCGGCATCGTCGCGTTGACGGCGTTAAACCCGCGGCGGCTGAAGCTCAAAGAGCGCAGGCACGAGCTGTATTTCATCGGCGCGGGCTTTTTCGCGGTGACACTGTACTTCCTGCTGGAAAACACGGCGCTGACGTACACGTCGTCGTCCAACTGCGCGGTGATCGTATCCACGGCGCCGTTTTTCATCGGCATATTCGCCAGCGTTTTCTTGAAAGAGGAAAAGCTCAACGCCACGTTCTTCGTGGGGTTTGCGGTGGCGATCGCCGGGGTGGGCATGGTGTCGTTCGCGGGGCATCAGCTGCAATTAAACCCCCTGGGCGATCTGCTGAGCCTTCTGACGGCCATTTCCTGGGGCATTGCCACCATGTTCATGCGCAAGATCGAAAAGCACGGCTATTCCGTGATTTTGGTCACCCGCAGGCTGTTTATGTACGGCGTGCTGTTCGCGCTGCCGATGCTTTTGATCTTCCCCACGAAGGGGCAGTTGAGTGATCTGCTGAAGCCGGAAATCCTGCTGAACGTGCTGTTTCTGGGCGTGATCGCAAGCGCCGTGTGCTACATCACCTGGATGATGGCCATGAAGCGCGTGGGCGTGGTGCGCTCCGGCGTGTATATTTATCTCATTCCCGTCATCACCATGCTTGGCGCCGCCCTGCTTGTGCACGACCCCATCAGCCCGCTGCAGATCGCGGGCGCACTGCTTACGATGGCGGGGCTGTTCATCAGCCAGTGGCGCAGGAACGGGCGCGCGAAGCAGCCCGCGCACGTGGAGGAGACCACGCCCCACGGGGGCTGATTCTGGCCTTACTGTATTAAACATGTTTTTCCGCGCCGCCGGGTTGACGGCCTGCGCGGCCCGTGCTATGATTTGCATAATTATACAGCATGCGTGGATGGCACATAAGATGCTTACGACCGCTGCCAGAGAGAAACGGCCATTGGCTGGAAGCCGTTTTCAGTAAGGAACAAGCTGAAGTTTCATGCCGGAGCATAATCCGTGAAAAGCGCAGGCGCGCCGGGTAGCGGATTACGGGGTAAGAGCCGTTATCCTGTCGAGAGTTCCTGTCGCCGTCATAAGCCGCAGGGAGAAATAGAGTGGTACCGCGCCGATTGAGTTGACCGTCAATCCCCGCCTCTGTAAACAACAGAGGCGGGGATTTTTTCATATCGAAACGGGCTGCCGGCGGGCGGCGGCGGGCTCCCGCCGGATATGCGGGCGGGCAGATACGAAGGCGGGCTTCCGGGCAGGGAACAGGGCCGCGCGGGGAACCGGGCTATCCGGGGGATACGGCCGGCGCTTCCGCCGGATATGCGGGCAGGCGGCGGGTTT
>CAYRPW010000132.1:0-218 GCA_964426145.1 uncultured Oscillospiraceae bacterium | reverse complement strand
GTTGGGCAAGGCAAGGCGGGGGCGGGGCGCATACGTGGTCGCAAGGCTGGGGCAAGGCGGATGCGGGGAAGCGGCAGCCCCTCCCCAAACGGCGGCGGGGTTGCGGAATCGTACGGTAAACGCAAGCGGAAAGGAGTGGGGGAACATGTTCGGTCTGGAGAGCGTATCGGTGGCGATGTCGTATATATTGTCTGTTTTGTGTACGGTGTTTTGCGTGG
>CAYRPW010000131.1:0-6395 GCA_964426145.1 uncultured Oscillospiraceae bacterium | reverse complement strand
TACTGCTGCTTCATACGCAGCATTTTGCCTTCCCAGTGGCTGTCCTCGGGGTAGAGCACTTTGTCGATGACCTCGGCCATGCGCATCTCGTCCATAGCCTTGTCGTACTCGCCGCGGCCGAAGGTGTGCAGATCAAAGGTTTCGCGGCTGCGGGCGGACCACGTGCGAAGCGTGTTCACCATCCCCGCGCCGTAGCCGACCACCGGCATATCGTAGGGTACGGCGTCGATGGTGTAGGCGTTTTCCAGCGCGAAATAGCGCCGCCCGCCGGTTTCGTACTCCTTCACCTCGCCGCCGAACTGCACCTGGCAGATGTCCTCGGTCACGGGGATTTCCCACACGTTCCCGTCCTGCAGCCAGGGGTCGGGCAGCTCCACCTGCTGGCCGTCCACAATTTTCTGGCGGAACAGGCCGTATTCGTAGCGGATGGTGCAGCCAACCGAGGGGATACTTAGCGTGGACAGGCTGTCCAGAAAGCAGGCGGCAAGCCGCCCGAGCCCGCCGTTGCCCAGCGCCGGTTCCGGCTCTTCCTCCATCAGGGAGGCGATATCCACGCCCAGTTCGCTGAGCGCTTTTTGGTAGGCCGTCTGCGCGCTCATGTTGATGAGGTTCTGGTTCAAGGCCCGCCCCATCAGAAATTCGATGGAGAGGTAATACAGGGTTTTGCCCTGTTCGGCTTCGGTTTTCTTGCGGCTTTCCATCCACAGTTCCATAATCTGGTCGCGGATGGTGATGGCCGTCGCTTTATACAGCTGATGCCTGGTGGCGCTTTCCACGGTAACCCCGTAATACCGAAGCAGCTTTCCGACCACGGCCTGCCGGATTGAATCCATGTCACACGCTTTGGCTGGCATACGCTTTCCTCCCGGAACATACTTAGGAAAGCATTATACCATGAACCCGCCGGGATACGCAAAACGCCGCGAAACGGCCCAGCCCGCCCGGGCGGAACGCGCCGCCTGCGCCGCGCGTGAACGGGAAGCCGCGTTTTGCGTTTCCCCGGAACGCGCGCAAACCGTTTTCTTCACTGTACAAACGGGATAATCACCATTAGTACTGGTTATGCACAATCGGTTTTCACGCGGCCCATGGTCCGGGCAGGTCCGGACGGGGTTTTCTTTCGGCAAACCGGCGGACGATTCCGCCGCCGCTTCTTTCCAAAGGAGGAAGACGATGCCAGATCAGCGTACCGGGAACCTGCTGCGCAACCGAAAACAAACCGATATCCGGCCGTTCCACTGGGTTTGGCTATATTCCTGCGCCGCCGCGTACGCGGCGCTTACGGCGCTCAACGTATGGGTATTACTGCAACAGGAGGTCAGCGGCGTGGCCGCCGAAAACGGCTACGTATGGCCCGGCATCTTCGCACAGGGGCAGGTGCTTGCCGTTTTGCTGATCGCCATCAACCCCATCCGCGCAAGCCGGTGGGTGGGCGTCGGGCTGTGCGGCGCGTCGGTTCTGCTCACGCTGCAGCGCGTGGTATTAAGCGGCGCGTTTTACGCGCTTCCCGGCGTGCTGATTCCCAGCATCGCAATCCTCATGGTTGTGATGATCCACAATTTCAAGGAGCGTTCCGAAAAAAACGGGCAGGCGCTGACGCTGTCCAACGAGCTGTTGCAAAAGGTGCTGGACACCATCCCGATGCCCATTTTCTGGAAAGACCTCCGCTCCAATTTCCTGGGGTGCAATCAGGTTTTTGCCAACGAGGCCGGCAAAAGCGGGCCCGAGGAGCTGATCGGCAAGGACGATACCAGCACGCCCTCCAGCGACCAAACCGAGAAATACCGGGCCGACGATGCGGAGATCATGCGCAGCGGCGTCGCAAAAATCAACATCGAAGAGCCGCACATCACCGCCAGCGGCGACCCCGGCTGGATCCGCACCACCAAAGTGCCGCTGCGGGACGCAAACGGCGAGATTTTCGGCCTGCTGGGCGTTTTCGAGGACATCACCAGGAAAAAGATCGCCGAACAGGAGCTGTTCTACGAAAAGGAACGGCTGCGGGTAACGCTGTTGTCCATCGGCGACGCGGTGATCACCACGGATTCGAGCAAAACCATCACGCTGATCAACTCCGTGGCCGAACAGCTGACCGGCTGGCGCGCCAAAGACGCCGTGGGCAAGGATATCAACGACGTGCTGAAGCTGGAAAGCGAAATTCCCGGCAAAAAGGGCAGCAACCCGGTGGACGAGGTGATCGGCAAGCGCAGGACCGTGAACCTTGCCAACCACACGCGCGTCATTTCCAGGCAGGGGAGGAAGCGCATCATTGAGGACAGCGCCGCCCCGATTTTCGGCACCGGAGGCGAAATCCTGGGCGCCGTCATGGTGTTCCGGGACGTGACGGATAAAAAGCTGAAGCAGGATGAAATCCTGTTCCTCAGCTACCACGACAGCTTAACGGCTTTGTACAACCGCCGGTATGTGGAGGAGCGAATTTTAAAAATCGAGGAGCTGGAAACCTATCCGCTGTCGGTGATTCTGGGGGATATCAACGGGCTGAAGATGGTCAACGACGTGCTGGGGCATGCAGAGGGCGACCGGTTTTTGATCGAAGGCTCGAAGATCTTGGTAAGCGCCTGCCGCCCGTCGGACGTCGTGGCGCGCTGGGGCGGCGACGAATTCCTGCTCCTGCTGCCCGGCGCGGACGCGGCGGAGGCGGAACGGGTTTGCCAAACCATCCGGGAGGAATGCGCCAAGCTGTCCGCCGTGCACATGAACCTGTCCATTTCGCTGGGCTACGCCGTGCGCAAGGACGGCGCGGAGGCCGTTGCCAAGACCATCAACACGGCCGAAGAGGTGATGTACACGCAGAAGCTTTTAGACAGCCGCAGCTACCGCAACGCCATTTTGGAATCCTTCCGCAAAACCCTGTTTGAAAAGAGCCACGAAACCGAGGAGCACGCGCACCGGCTGATGCAGCTGTGCCGCCGGATGGGGGAGGCCATGAACCTGCCGCAGACGGTGCTGCAGGAATTGGAGCTTTTGGGCGTGCTGCACGACGTGGGCAAGATCGGGGTGCCGGATTCCATTTTGAACAAGCCCGGGAAGCTGAACGCGGACGAATGGGTGATTATGAAAAAGCACGCGGAAATCGGCTGCCGGATCACCCAGTCCATCCCGGAGTTCGTGCGCATTTCGGATTATATCCTTTCCCACCACGAACGCTGGGACGGAAGCGGGTACCCGCGGGGGCTTTCCGGGGATGCCATCCCGCTGCCCTCCAGAATTTTGTGCATCGTGGACGCGTACGATGCCATGACCAGTGAGCGCGCTTACCGAAAACCCATGTCGCAGGAAGCCGCCCTGCAGGAGCTTTCCGCAAACGCGGGTACGCAATTCGACCCCAACCTTGTGCGGCTGTTCATCGAGCAGAAGCTCTACGAGGGCTGCGAGGAAGCCTGCTGACCACGAAGCCCCGCCGCGCCGGCCTGGCAAAGCGTTGTGCTCACGACCCCGTGGACTTGTAATTGCGAAGCCCGAGCCGCCACAGGCCGTAGGCGGGGAAGGCGAACAACAGGCTTATGAGCGGCAGCACCATATAGAGCTTATTCGTTTCCCTGCCGATCAGGTACAGCAGCGGATAGTATTGAAACAGCGCCAGCGGCACCGCGTAGGTAAGGAAGCGGAGCACTTCCTTGCCGTAGACGGAAAACGGATAGCGGCCGAACTCCCTCCCGCCGTCGGTGAGGACGTTCATAAACTCCAGCCCTTCCACGGTGAAAAACGAGATCGCGGCGTAGATCAAAAACAGGCAGCTGAACACCAGCGCGCCGC
Organism: uncultured Oscillospiraceae bacterium; assembly: GCA_964426145.1. Taxonomy (GTDB): domain Bacteria; phylum Bacillota; class Clostridia; order Christensenellales; family Aristaeellaceae; genus CAXXOK01. Next base: position 2,618 of record CAYRPW010000131.1, on the reverse strand, counting down.
AGACGATCATCAATAGCAGCGTGATGATTTTATCCCCCGTCCACACGACGCCGCTGGCGGGTACGGCGTAGCACAGCACTAGCGCGGCCTGCAGGATGCGCGAAAGGCGCGATAATTCCAGCTTTGCCGCAAGCACCTGGAAGATCAGCCCCCGCGGGCGCATAAGCATACGGTCGAACTCGCCGTTGCCGATGATTACCGGGAACAGGTCAAACGCGCGGGCAACCCCTTCGGCGATGGAAAACGCCATCAGCGTTACCGCAAACCCGATCAGCACCTCGGAAAACGTAAAGCCTTCCACGGCCTGGAAGCGGTTCATCATAAACCAGACGCCCAGAAGCGTTGTGAACGACAGCAGAAACTGCCCCGCCGAAAGCAGGAAAAACGACGTTTTATACTGCATCTGGCTTTTGACGTGGATGAGCAGGTATTTTAGGTACAGCTTCATACTCAGCCCCCCTGCACGACGACTTTGCGAAGCGCCTTGCGCATCCAAAGCCACCCAAGCGCCAGAAGCGCAAGCAGCCAGAACGCCTGGAACAAAAGGCCGCGCAGGGCTTCCGCGCCCGCGATGTTGCCCGAATAGATGCGCAGCGGCATGTTCTGCATGGCGGCGAAGGGGAGCGTCTCCGCCACGGCGCGCCACGCCGCCGGGAAAAACGGCAGGGGAATTGTGGCCCCGGCCAGAAAATCCACCGCCGCCGCGGCCATCACGCGCGCGCCGACGGCGCTTAAGGTATACAACCCGCTGATGTAAATGAACATGGAAAACGCAACCACCACGAACAGCGCAAGTAATGAGGACAGCAGGAAAAGCAGAAACTGCGGCACATCCGCGGGCAGCGTCATGCGCAGCGGCCCGGGGATGAGCAGCGCGACCAGCAAAATGGGCGCGCAGCGCAGCAAACATTTCGCCGCGCGCGTGGCGCAGGCCTGGCTGAACCAGCGGCCGTACAAGTCCAGCGGGCGCACCAGCTCGTAGGCGATCGCGCCGGATGTGATGGCGCTGAAGATTTCGGCCTCGTAAAACCACGTCATGAACAGCGCCAGAAACGCCTGCTGCACCCAGATGTAGTTGACGGTCTGCTGGAACGTCATCGGGAACGCCGCGGGATCGGCGCGGTAAAACGCCTGGAACAGCAAAAGCTCCATAAACCCCCAGGCAAACTGCGTGGCGATACCCGCCGCGGCCGCCGCGCGGTATTGCAGCGTGTGCGAAAACCGGATGCGAAACACCGAAAGGTAGGCTTTCATGGATACGTCCTTTCCGGCGGCTTGCGGCCGAACGGGGTTGTTGCGGCCGCGAAGGGCAGCCGCGGGCACGGCGGCGCGGTGGTAGAGGTTTCCGGCAAATGCCGCGGCGGGCAGCCGGGAAGCGGCGGCCGGACGCGAACGGTTTGGCTTCGGCCTAGATCTGGTACTCCCGGTACAGCGCCGCGGCCATTTCTTCCGCCGAGATGCCCTGCACCGATACGTCCGTGATCTCCGTCTGCGCGGCGATGCGCGCGATCGCCTCCGAAACGGGGCAAAGCGCCGGGTTCAGCGCAAACACCATGCGGCCCTCGCGGCTTTCGCACACGGTCATCCCCGGCCCGGCCACGGGCTGCGCGCCCGCGTACTCCACGGTCAGCGTCTTCTGGGCGGACGCGCGGCGTTTCAGCTCCGAAAGGCTCCCGTCCAGCAGAATGCGGCCTTTGCCGATCAGCAGTATGCGCTGGGTGAGCGCCTCGATGTCCTGCATGTCGTGGGTGGTCAAGATCACGGTCGTGCCCTGCTCCCGGTTCAGGCGCTTGATGAACCCGCGCACCGCGATTTTGGAAACCGCATCCAGGCCGATGGTCGGCTCGTCCAGAAACAGCATGTCCGGCCGGTGCAACAGCGAGGCCGCGATCTCGCAGCGCATGCGCTGGCCGAGGCTCAGCGAACGGGTGGGCGTCTTCAAAAGCTCCGCAAGGCTCAACAGCTCCGTCAGCTCCGCAAGCGTTTCCTTATACGCCTTGCCGTCCACGCGGTAGATGTCCTTGATCAGATCGAAGCTGTCGCCCACGGGAACGTCCCACCACAGCTGGCTGCGCTGGCCGAACACCACGCCGATGTGCCGCACGTGCTCCGTGCGGTCCTTCCACGGCGTGCGCCCGTCGATCACGCACGCGCCGCTGTCGGGCGTCAGGATGCCGCACATGATCTTGATCGTCGTGCTTTTCCCCGCGCCGTTGGGCCCGATGTAGCCCACCATCTCGCCGTCCCGCACGGTGAAGCCCACGTCCTGCAGCGCGTGCACCGTTTCGTGCGTGCGCGCGACCAGCGCCTTCGCCGCCTGGCGGAAGCCGCTTGTGCGCTTGGCAACCCGGAATGTTTTGCAGATTCCCCTTAGCTCGATCATACGTCCTCCGCTTCGGTCGGGAAAGGGATTTCCTCCCGGGGCTTGCCCCCGTTCCCAGTCAAGGGCAGCGCCTGGGCTGGACCCCTCTTTTGTCGAATATCCAGCGCGCCATGCGCGGGCGGCGCGGGTTCGTAGCCGCCGTGCTTGCAGCGGCCGGCGGAGCATTGTTCCGATCTCCGCGGTCCGCGTTCCCGGCGCGGCGTCGGCGCGTGTGAATATGGATGTGGATGCAGCC
>CAYRPW010000130.1:5961-6397 GCA_964426145.1 uncultured Oscillospiraceae bacterium | reverse complement strand
AATCAAATCGGATAAGCCTTTGGCTACGCCCGCGGCGATTGTGCCCACGCCTGCTTCCGAAACCAGTTTAACGCTGACCCGCGCCTGCCGGTTTACGTTTTTCAAGTCGAAAATTAGCTCGGCCAGATCTTCGATGGAATAGATATCGTGGTGGGGAGGCGGCGATATTAACCCGACGCCGGCGGTGGAATGCCGCGTTCTGGCAATCCACGGGTATACTTTCTGGCCCGGCAGCTGCCCGCCTTCTCCCGGTTTTGCGCCTTGCGCCATCTTGATCTGCAGTTCTTTGGCATGCACAAGATAGTTGCTCGTCACGCCGAAACGGCCGGATGCCACTTGCTTGATCGCGCTGCACTTGCTGTCGCCGTTTGGCAGCGGATCGTAACGCTCCTCGTCTTCGCCGCCTTCGCCGCTGTTGCTTTTGCCGCCGATACGG
>CAYRPW010000130.1:0-5951 GCA_964426145.1 uncultured Oscillospiraceae bacterium | reverse complement strand
AGGCATTCATGCGCTTCCTGGCTTAAGGAGCCGTAGCTCATCGCGCCTGTTTTGAAACGCCTGCAAATGGATTCGACGCTTTCCACCTCTTCGATGGCGATCGGGTTCTGCCTGGGAACAAACTCCAGCAGGCTGCGGAGATTGGCCTTCTGTTCGCTGGAGTGGATCAGTTGCGAATATTGCTTGTAAATACCATAATCGTTTTGCCAGCAGGCTTGCTGCAGCAGATAGATGGATTCCGGGTTGTAGAGATGGTATTCCTCGCCTTTGCGCCATTGCATCACGCTTCCGGCATCCAGCGTTGTTTCATTTTTGGGATCGTGAAACGCAGCTTTGTGGCGCGCTGCGTTTTCGCGGGCGATTCCATCCAGCCCGATGCCGCCGACCGGAGATACAGTTTCCGGGAAATATCGGTCGATCAGCTCTTTGCCCAGACCCACGGCTTCGAAAATCTGTGCGCCCCGGTAGCTCTGTACGGTGGAAATTCCCATCTTGGACATGATCTTGACGATGCCCTTCACGTTGGCTTTGATGTACTTGTATTGCGCAAGCTCCGTGCTTTCCGCCTCCAGCAGGCCGTTTTGGATGCAATCGGAGATCGTGTCCAGCGCGAGATACGGATTGATCGCCGTCGCGCCGTAACCGATCAGCAGCGCGAAGTGATGGACTTCGGTTGGCTCTCCGGATTCAAGCAGCAAGCTCAGCTGTGTGCGGATCCCGCGGCGAATGGTATAGGCCTGTACGCCGGAAACCGCCAGAAGCGCCGGAATGGCTGCCATTTTCTCGTTCACGCCGCGATCGGACAGGATAAAGACGGAGGAACCGGCTTGGAAGTGCTCGTCGAGCTCCCTAAAAATCCGCTGCATCGCCCGTTCCATACCGTCGCCGTTTTCATCCACAGGATAGAGGATCGAAAGCGTGCAGGTTTTGAAGCCCTCGATATCGAGCGCTTTGATCTTGGCCAGTTCGTCGTTTTTCAGCAGCGGCGACGTCAGCTTGATCTGCCGGCTGGACTGCGGCGACGGCTTGATCAGGTTACCTTCACCGCCGATATAGACGCGCGTCGACGTAACGATTTCCTCGCGGATGGCGTCGATCGGCGGGTTTGTCACCTGGGCAAACAGCTGGTGGAAATAATCGTACAGCAACTGAGGCCTGTCGGAAAGAACGGCGAGCGGCATGTCCGCGCCCATCGCGGCCGTGGGTTCCATGCCCTTGTCCGCCATGGGCAGGATCACGTCGTTGATTTGCTCGTACGTATACCCGTAACACTTCTGCAGCTTCCAAATCGGCTGCTGCAACGTAAGCGGCGGTTGGGTCAGCGGCGGCAGCGAATCGATATCCAGCTGCAGCTGTTTGATCCAGCTTGCATACGGATGCATAGAGGCCATTGATCGCTTGATCTCATCGTCGCTGATCACGCGGCCTTCCACTGAATCCACCAGCAGCATACGGCCCGGACGCAGCCTGTCTTTATACAGCACTTTTTCAGGCGGAATGTCCAGCACGCCGGTTTCGCTGGCGAGGATCAGCATGCCGTCCGTGGTTACGCAATAGCGCGCGGGGCGAAGCCCGTTGCGGTCCAGCATCGCAAGCGACTGTAAGCCGTTGGTTGCGCAGATCGCGGCAGGCCCGTCCCATGCATCCATCACGTGGCTGTGGAATTCGTAAAACGCACGCAATTCGTCCGACAGCGTCGTATTTTTCTCCCAGGGTTCCGGGATCATCATCATGGCGGAGTGCGGAAGGGAACGGCCCGTGATCATCAAAAACTCCAGGGCGTTGTCAAACATGGCGGAGTCGCTGCCGTCCTCGTTGACGATCGGGAACACGTTTTGCACGTCCGCGCCGAAAATATCGGTCTTAATATTGCTCTGGCGTGCGTTCATACGCTTCTGGTTGCCCAGAATGGTGTTGATCTCGCCGTTATGGATTGTGAAGCGGTTGGGGTGCGCCCTCTCCCAGTTGGGAAACGTGTTGGTGGAGTAACGGCTGTGCACCAGCGCGACCGACGTCGTATAATCCAGATCGCTCAGATCCAGATACAGCTCCGCCACCTGCCGCGCCTGGAGCATTCCTTTATAAACGATCGTCCGGCAGCTTAAGCTTGCGGCATAGAAAGGGTGCCGATTGCCGTCTTGCGCGTAACGCAGTTTTTTCTCGGCGATTTTGCGGATTAAGTACAGGCGGCGCTCAAACGCGGTTTCATCCCCGATATTGCCGGATTTCTGTATGAACGCCTGAACGATACGGGGCATGCAGGCTTTCGCGGAATACCCAAGGGTGGACGGATTGACGGGAACGTTGCGCCAACCCAGAAACACCTGCCCGTTTTCGTTAACAATAGCTTCGAACGCCCGCATGGTTGCGGCGCGAATCACATCGTCCGTCGACAGGAAAAACATACCGACGCCGTATTCGCCGATAGCGGGAAGCACGATCCCCTCCAAAGCGCATACTTTTCGAAAATATTGATCCGGGATCTGCGTGAGGATCCCGGCGCCGTCGCCGGTATCCAGTTCCGCCCCGGTTCCGCCGCGGTGCGACAGATGCACCAGCGTATCAAGCGCGTCCTTAATAACCGTATGGGAACGGATTCCGCGAATATTCGCAAGCATACCGATACCGCAGGCATCGTGTTCATATCGGGGTGAATATAAGCCTCGCTGGTCGGGGTTCTCCTGTTGGTTCATGCTTGTGCCTCCGCTTCAATACAAGTGGTGATAACGAATGTAAAAAAAGTACGCAAACAAAGACTCTCGTCTTTGAGCGCTTGCATATTATACCATCTGCCCCTATTCAATACAACTTTGATACACAAGAAGAACAGTCTTGTTAAGCCGTATGCAAACATGACTTGATTCTTTTGCGCATCCGCGTATAATATGGTCGTGTAATTCACAAGAAGGCGTGATTATTTGGCATCAGCTCATATCCGAGATTTTTTGAATAAACGGATTCACATGATCGGCATCGGCGGCAGCAGCATGAGCGGCTTGGCGCGGATGCTGTTTGAAAAGGGATACACGCTTACCGGCAGCGATCAGCTGGAGACATATACGACAAAAGCGTTGCGCAAACAGGGTATACCCGTTACAATCGGCCACAGCGAGCAGAACGTACGGGATGCGGATTTGATTCTCTACACGATAGCTATCGCGGAGGATAACCCCGAACGCGCGGAAGCGAGAAGGCTGCGCATTCCCCAAATCGAACGCGCTGCGCTCCTCGGCCAGCTGATGGAAGGTTATCAAACCGCCGTCGGCGTTTGCGGTACGCACGGAAAGACAACGACCACGTCCATGATCGCGCAGATTTTGCTGGCGGCGGACAGCGATCCGACGATCCACATCGGCGGATCGCTGGACATAATCGGCGGAAATGTGCGTACGGGTAACGGCGGCATCTTCCTGACCGAAGCCTGTGAATTTAACTTAAGCTTTCTTCAGCTGAAACCGACGATCGCCGTCATCACCAATATCGACGAGGATCATCTGGATTTTTTCAGAGATTTGGATGATATTCAAAACGCGTTCAGCTCCTTCCTGCACCTGATTCCGCCAGCCGGGTACGCCATCGGAAACGGGGACGACGCGCGGATAACGGCGGTGTTTTCAACGCTGTCCTGCAAAACGCTGACCTTTGGTTTCTCTGAAACTTGCGACATCCGCCCCGGCAGGCTCACCTATGACGATTTGGGCCGGGGCCGTTTCTCCGTTATCGCTGAGGATCAGACGCTTGGGTCCGTATCTCTGCAAACAGCGGGCGAGTTCAACGTTTACAACGCCTTGGCAGCCGCGGCTTGCGCGTATGTGCAGGGCATCGATATGCAAGCCGCTTGCGCGGCGCTGTCGCAGTTTCACGGCGCCGGCCGGCGCTTTGAGTTAACCGGCACCATCGACGGCGTCGCGCTTTACCATGATTACGGTCACAATCCGGTGGAAATGCGAAACGCTCTTTCCATTGCGAAACTGCAGCCGCACAATCGCCTGTGGGCCGTGATGCAGCCGCACACTTACAGCCGGGTGAAGAACATGCTTTCCCAGTACTTCGCCTGCACGCAGGCGGCCGATTTTACCCTGGTTACCGATATATATGCCGCCAGAGAAAAGGACCCGGGCGATATCCGCGCCCAACAGATCGTGGAAGGAATGATCCGCTGCGGCCTGCAAGCCGTTCACACGCCGACGTTTGACGATACGGAGGCATATCTTCGCGCCCATTGGAAACCCGGCGATCTCGTACTGACGATGGGCTGCGGCAACATCAACCAGCTCAACGAACAGATGCACGAGCATGGGAACAGCAGGCACCAATGAAGGGGGAAATCACGATGCACAGGAAGTTCCTTGGGCTTTTTTTCATCATCCTGATGCTGTTCAACGTTTCCGTTGCCACAGCTTCCACATTGACGATGGCCGGGTTCGACGGCCAGGACAGCAGTCACGTTTGGTCCGAAAACCTGTTTTTCACTCGGATGCAGGAACTGACCGGCACCACATTCACGTTTTCGGAATATACGGACGAGGCAAAGTGGGAGGCAGCCAAAGACGTTATTTTTTCCGACGGGCCTTTGCCGGACGTGCTGTTCAAAGCCGCTTTAAGCGTAGACGAACAGCTGCGCTACAGCGATGCCGGGCAATTGATTGACCTCAAGCCGCTTCTTGCCGAGAATGCGCCCAATCTCTGGGCGCTTCTGACCGATAATCCGGAGTGGATGGCAGCCATCACCCTTTCAAACGGCAAAATTGCAGCCCTCCCCACCATCAACACGCTGTCGCTTCAAAACGCCATGTGGATCAACCAAACCTGGCTGGATACCCTAAAACTATCCGTGCCTACGGATTTCGAATCCCTGCGCAGCGTATTGGAGGCGTTCCGGACCCAGGACCCCAACCGCAACGGAAAACAGGATGAAATTCCCCTTTCGTTCCTTGGCCCGTGGGATCTGAAATTCTTAGGGCACGCCTTCGGCCTGGTTGCCAACGACTATAATATCTATGTAGACGATGCCGGGCAGGTACAGTTTTTGCCGCTGGAAGACCGGTTCATCACGTTTATCCAGGCGCTTGCTGCAATGTACGATGACGGTTTACTGGATGAAAACGGCTTTTCTACGGCTGATTCGCTTCGCGCCGTAAGCGACAGCGATGCCGACGTCACCTACGGGGTATTCTTCGGTCCCAACCCCTACCACCTGCTCACCGTCGATCTGGGCGACCAGTACACTCTTCTTCAGCCGCTGATGTTCGAAGGCGAACAGATCTACCGGGACCTGTTCGGACCGATCATTACGGGTACGTTCGCCATTACGTCCGCCTGCGCGGATCCGGCACAGGCGCTTCGCTGGGTGGATACTCTCTATACGCAGGATGGCGCAATCACAGCATTGGCCGGCCTGGAGGGAGAAGATTACCGCTGGAACGACGACGGCACCTGGGGGTATACGGCCGATTTGCAGGTTGATTCTTCCTATGTTTTATATGACTTAAGCCTATACGATACGGGAAGCATGCCCTGGCTTTTCCCCGAGAGCTTCTATGCCGCGTATGATATCGGAAGCCTGCGGAAAACGACCCAATCCCTCGTTACCCTCAAGCAATACCTCGTGGACCCCTTTCCCTATTATTATGTGCTGTCACCTCAACAGCGCACGCAAATAGAACCGCTGCAAGCCGAACTTGGCAAGTACGTTGACGAAAGTATCGCCAGGTTCATTCTCGGGGAGACGGACGTCAATGCCCAGGCGGATATCGACGCTTTCCGCGAAGGCCTTGCACAACGCGGCGTTCAGGAATTCGTAACCATCTGGCAGGAACTCTACGACCAGCAGAGAATCCGGTGAATCTGAAATTTTACTTCCATAGAGGAGGTTGAGGAACATAATGAAAAGATGTCCTCGCTGTGAACTCAATTACATTGCCGACGACGAAGCGCTTTGCAAAGTATGC
>CAYRPW010000129.1:0-6417 GCA_964426145.1 uncultured Oscillospiraceae bacterium | reverse complement strand
CAAATGGAGCCGGAAGGATGTTATTTTATTGGAAAATAAACAAAAAACCGCTGTCGTAACAGATTCAGCCTGTGATCTGAGTGACGAAACGCTCAAGCAATACAATATCCGCATGATTCCGCTGCGTATCATTTGCCGGAACGCAGAGTACAGGGATCGCGTTGACCTAAAGCTGGATCAGATTTACGAAATCATGGATGCGGAGCTGCCCAAAACCAGCCTGCCGCTGCCTGAGGACATTCATGCCGTGTATACGCAGCTGGCGGATGAAGGGTATACCGACATCATTCACCTGTGCATATCGTCCGGCCTCAGCGGCACCTGGAACATGATCCGCATCCTGGCGCAGGAGTATCAGGCGCGGATCAACATCCGCGTGATCGATACCAAAACCCTGTCCACAGGCCTCGGTTTCATGGTGCTGGCCTGCGCCAAAGCGCTGGAAGACGGCGCGACGCCCGACGAAGCGGTGCAAGCCGCCATGAAGGTGCGCAGCACGCAGCTGGGCATGTTCGTGATCCGTACGCTTGAATACCTGCGCAAAGGCGGCCGGATCGGGTTGGTGGAAGGCGTGCTGGGAAATCTCCTGCAGATCAAGCCCATCGTATACGTGAATCCCGACGGTATCTACGAGACGCTTGCCAAAGCGCGCGGCTATAAAGCCGCGGTGGAAACCATGATACAGGAGGCCGTAAGGCGTTTCGGGAAAACGAAGGTCATCCTGTCCGTCGTACACGGGCACGCGCTGGAAGAGGCGCAGCTCCTTTTGGAGCAGCTCAAACAGACGCTCAATGTCGCAGCATCTCTGATCGCGCCCGTAAGCCCCGTGCTCGCCATCCACACCGGGCGCGGTTTGCTGGGCATCATCGCATACGCGGCGGAATAGAACCACCCGACGTTGGGAGGAAAACGAATGCTGAACTTGGCGGCAGACAAGCGCAAGTTTTATTTTGGCTGTGCGGGATTGGTGCTGTTGGTATTCCTCCTGCTGGCCGCCTTGCCTGGAACCGCTGCGGCGGAAAGCGCCGGTAGTTTTTCCGGCCGCGTTTGGAACGATTATAACAACGACGGGCTGATGGATGCGGACGAGCCCGGCGTAAAAGGCGTAACCCTTACTTTGAAACGCCCGGATTCGGCCACGGTGTTGACCGCCGTCAGCGACGAGACGGGGGCTTTTCTTTTTTCATCGCTTGCCAACGGTTCCTATACGTTCGGCGTGGACGTGCCCAAGGGGATGCTGCTGGCGCGCTACCGCAAGGAAGGCGACCTGCGTTCGGTGCTCTCCGGCGACGACAGCGATTTTACCCGTTCCTTCCCCGTATCCGCGGCATCGCCGCTTACGGGTATGAACGTCGGGCTGGTGGACAGCGCTTTCGTGCAGGGCACCGTGTTTCTGGACGTGAACTATAACGGCGTTTACGACGAAGGCGAGCCGCCCTACGCGGGCGTGACGATGGAGATCATCCGCACCGCAAGCGAGCGATCCATGGCCAAATTGCGCACGGACGAAACCGGCACGTATCTTTTTGATACGATCCGCACCGGCAATTACCGCCTCCGCGCCGTTCTGCCCGACGACGGCAGCACGTTTTCCGTCGTACCCACGCAACCCGGTTATTACGCCAACCTGTTTTCGGCGCGCGACGGGCGGCGGGAAAACTCGCTGGAATCCATCGACGTGGAAAACGGGTTGGTTTACGAATTTTACGTCGGCGTCGCGCTGGGCGGCAAGATCACCGGCACGGTGTTTGAGGACCGCAATTACTCCGGCGTACTGGAGACGTCCGACCGGGCGCTCAGCGGCGTCACCGTACAGCTGGTGGACGCGGAAGGCGTTATAGCCGCGCAGACGACCACCGGCGCGAAGGGCGTGTATGCCCTTACCAACGTGATGCCCGGCGAGTACACCGTTCGCTTTCTTCGAAGCGACGATTACACCTTCAGCAAATACCGCCCTGCGGAAGCGGGCGGCAACGCCGCGCAGCTTGCCGCGGAAGGCACGTACGGGGAGACCGAACCGTTCCAGTTCACGATGACCGAAACGCGCGAAAACCTCAATGCCGGGCTGGTGCAGGCCGCGACGCTCGGCGGCGTGTTTTTCTATGACGAAAACGACAACGGCCTGATGGACGAAGGCGAAACCGGCTTTACGGACGGGCAGGTGCGGCTTGTGTCCCAGGACGGCGAAATCACCCTGACGCAGCCCGTTGCCGCGGACGGCAGCTATTTCTTCAGCGGCGTCGTGCCCACGGCCTATACGCTGTATTACCTGCTGCCCGAGCACGCGGAGATGGCAAAGGTAACGGGCGGGGGCAATACGGTTGCGCACCAGGGGCGTGAAAACGCCGTGCCCGACCTTACGCTGAGCGCTGGCAAGAACTACGTGCAGCCGCTTGCGGGCGCGCTCAAGCTCTGTACGTTCGAAGGCTATGCCTTCGACGATCTGAACGCCAGCGGCACGCAGGACAGCGGCGAGACGGCGATTGCGGGCGTCTCGGTTTCACTTAGGCAAACGGATGCGGATGCCGCGGCGAAGGCTTTTATAACAGGCGCGGACGGCCTGTTCACCCTCAAAGGTCTCAGGCCGGGCGATTATATGCTGGAAATCACACTGCCGGACGGCAGGATTTTTGCCAATGATATTGTGGCCAGCCAGATATCGTTAGGCGCAACCAACGCGTACAGCGCCGCCATTGCGTTTGCGACTCTGCTCAACCGGGCGGACAACGCGGTGGGAGCGGTGGCTCCCGCCATGCTGGAAGCCGCCGTTTGGCTGGACGAGAACCGCAACGGCCAAAGAGACGACGGGGAGCGGCAGTTAAGCGGCCTGGAATACGCCTTATACGACGAGGTGAACCGGCAATACGTGATGACCGCGCGCGCGGGCGAGGACGGCACGGCGGTGCTGCGCAATGTGCGCCCGTCCGTGTATACCGTGTCGTTCGCCCTGCCCGACGGAGCGCTGCCCGTGGCCGGGGAAGGCACGTTCACGCAGCGCGGGAGCACCATGGTGCAAAGCGGGATTGGAATCCATGCGGGCGACACCTTGACCGGTATCTCCTGCGGCCTGCAGTGCACCGCAAGCCTGGGCGGCACCGTGCTGGTGGACCAAACGGAGGACACCGCGCCCGTGGAAGGCGTGCGGGTGCTTTTATATGCGCAGGGCAGCGCGCAGGTATTGCAGGAAACCGTAACCGACGCGCAGGGCATGTACCGCTTCGGCGGCCTGTGGCCCGGCCTGTATATCGTTGAAGTGGAACAGCCCGACGGGCTGGTGTTCGTCCGCCCGGACGACCCGGAGCTCTCCGCGCAGGGCAGCGTGATCCAGTCGATCAGCGATGATCTCGGAACCAGCGAACCCATCGAGATTTTGATGGCGCAGGATTCGCTTGCCAACCGCGTGCTGTTGACCGTGCCCGCCAAAGTCGGCAATCAGGTATGGCTGGACACCAACGGAAACGGGCTGATCGACGGCGGCGAGCCGATGATCCCCGGCGTGACCGTGAACCTGGTGCAGGACAACGTTACGGTTTACTCCACCGTTTCCGACGAGTGGGGGTATTATGAGTTTTCCGCCGTGTATCCCGGCGAATATACGCTGGAGGCCTGGGCATATCCCGCCCTTGCGATTACGGCGCCGGTGCCCGGGCTTGCGATCATCTCCAGCTGCCTTACGGCAGGCGACGGAAACCAGGCTTCTTCCGATCCGTTCCGCGTGACCAGCGGCCTGGTGGATTTTACCCATCACCTGGGGTATACGCTCAAGGACGGCGAAACGCTGCCCGCGGAGATTACCGAAGGCTCCCGCCAGGTTTGGACGCGGCAGGGCAACTGAGGAAACGGGATATGTGCTAAACCGGTATAAAAGAAAAAGCCCGATGCATGAGCGCATCGGGCTTCTCCATATCCGTTTACCGAAATTCGCGAAGGAGCGCTTCCTGCATGGCGCCGATCTCGCATACGGCTTGATGCCGTACCGGCATCGTTTGCAGCGCGCGGATCTGCTTTGGCACCGCAACGCCCGTAATGGCTTCCAGCCTGTCCGCGCAGGCGAACGCATCCAGACCCTCCAGGGTTTCCCTGCCCTGCAGCGCCGCCAGCACGTCCGGCGCAAATTTGTAGGGGCTTGCGGTCGCCAGGATCACGGTCTGGTTGAAATCCCCGGTTCTGGTATGGTACTCCCGCTGCACGTGGCTTGCCACCGCGGTGTGCGGGTCCATCAGATACCCGGTCTGGCTGAAAACGCGCTTAATCTCCTCGGCGGTCATGGAATCATCGGCAAATCCCGCGGCAAAGGTTTGCTGCAGCTCGTGCAGCCGCTGCGCGCCGATGCAGAAACTGCCGCTGTCCCGAAGGGATTCCATCCACGCCCTCACGATGCCCGCGTCCCGCCCGGCGCTTTCAAACAGCAGGCGTTCGAGGTTGGACGAAATCAGAATATCCATGCTGGGGGACATCGTTTTAAAGAACGCGCGGTGGGTGTAATACACACCGTCAGCGAAGAAATCGCTGAGCACGTTGTTGCGGTTGGACGCGCAGATCAGCTTGCCGACGGGCAGCCCCATGCGCTTGGCGTAATACCCGGCCAGGATATCGCCGAAGTTGCCGGTGGGCACTACGAAGTTCAGCGGCTGCCCCATGCGGATCCTGCCGTGGCAGACCAGCTGGGAATAGGCGTTGAAATAATACACCACCTGCGGCACCAGGCGGCCGAAGTTGATGGAGTTGGCGGACGAGGGCAGTTTGTGAAGCGCATTCATTTCCGCATGGAAGGCAGGGCTCGAAAACAGGGCTTTGACGCCCGTCTGCGCGTCGTCGAAATTGCCGTTCACCCCGATGACGTGGGTGTTGTTTCCCTCTGTGGTCACCATCTGCAGGCGCTGCATTTCGCTTACGCCCTGATACGGGTAGAAAACCGTGCAGCTGGTGCCCTCCACATCCCGGAAGCCCTCCAGCGCGGCCTTGCCCGTATCTCCGCTGGTGGCGACCAGAATGCTGATCTCGCGCTGCTCCTCGTTCTTCTGCGCCGCGAGGCGTACCAGATACGGCAATAGTTTCAGGGCAATGTCCTTAAATGCGAGGGTCGGTCCGTGGAACAGCTCCATGACGTGGGTGCGGTCGTCAATCCTTCGCAGCGGCACGACGGCGGGATCGTCAAAATTTTCGGCGGAATAGGCAGCATGCACCGCCTGGGCGATTTCCGCGTGCGAATAATCTTCCAAAAACCCGCGCAAAATACGCTCGGCCGTTTGCTGATAGCTTAAATCGCAAAAGCCGAACACCTGCTCCTTGGAAAATTGCGGAAACATCGAGGGCACATACAGCCCGCCGTCTTTGGCGAGCCCCCATAAAATAGCCTGCGAGGCCGTTACGCATGCGCCGCCGCGCGTTGAATAGAAAGACATCGGCTCACTCCCGTACATCGCCGCGGCGCAGCCCGCCGCTTTTTATGATGAAGAAGCGGAAGCCCGAAAGCTTCCGCTCGTGACTTTGCTGTGCTCAGATCACGTATTTTTGAATGAAGTCCGGAAGTTCCGCAGGCGCGTCGCTGATGGAGAGTACGAAATCCACGTTGTGCTTTTCGCCGATGGCTTCCAGCCGCTGAAAGAAAGGCTCCGTATTCGCAAGGTCCTGCTTGATGAGTTTTTTAAACGCGTCGATCAAAATCAGGCCGACGTCAAAATTCTGTGCGACCACGCCTGCCAGAAAGCCGATGAACATCTGGTCGGTATTCAGGTCATACTCCGAGGCATTCATAAAGCGCACCTCGTGACGCAGGTCAAACATGTAGCGGTTATCGTCGTCGATAAAAACGATATCATGTTTGGAGTCCTGGCTGGCTTTGTTAGCCAAGTCAATGATGCGCTTTGTCTTTCCCGATCCTTTTCTGCCGGCAATCACCTGAATCAATGGTAACGCCTCCTTCAAATCTCTTCGATTTTGATTACCGCAACGTAACCATTCGTTTCATCCCCATTATACATGAACCCAAACCGTTTCGCAAGGCATTTCCCCCACCGTTTACATTCGCATTCCTTTCCCCGCGCATACGCAGCGCGCGGAACACGGATACGGCCGGTGACGTGTTATATAGGCACTTTAGCCCCCTCGCGCATGCAGTGCATACGAAAAATGGAGCGCGATCAGCAGAAATACAGGTTGACAAACCCTTGAAAGCGCGTATAATAATTTTTGCGCCATTTGCGCCCGCGCACCATTAGCTCAGCTGGTAGAGCACCTGACTCTTAATCAGGGTGTCCAGGGTTCGAGTCCCTGATGGTGTACCACACCGTTGGGGTGTGATGCACCCCAACGGAACCTTCGCGAAGTCCGCGACTACGAACATGGCCCGTTGGTCAAGAGGTTAAGACGGGGGCCTCTCACGCCCCAAACGTGGGTTCGATTCCCGCACGGGTC
>CAYRPW010000128.1:6229-6550 GCA_964426145.1 uncultured Oscillospiraceae bacterium | reverse complement strand
CGCAAGCACCCGCAGGGTGCACACTCTCTTTGATTGCCCCTGAACCCCATAGAAATGGCCGCGCATGCGCGGCCTTTTTGGATGGGTCAAGGGCAACGCCCTTGTCAGGGTTCTAGGGATGAAATCCCTAACGTCCTCTACGGCAAAAACCGGCTGGACGGGATGGTGGTTTCAAGGCGGCTTTCCACATAGCGGCGGAGGGCTTCGAACAGCGCCGTATCCGCCTTGCCGGAAGGCGCGTCAAACCCGGTTTGCAGCACCGCGCGCATCCATGCGATCTGTTTTGCGGAAACCGGATACTGTTCCGGCCCGGTGCAGCCG
>CAYRPW010000128.1:0-6219 GCA_964426145.1 uncultured Oscillospiraceae bacterium | reverse complement strand
CGGAATATCGTAGCCGGTTTGCAGGGTTTCCCGCATCCAGTGGAGCTGCTCGCCGGAAAGGCGCATGAGCGTACCCCTGGCACAGGCGCGGCAGCAGATGCCGCCCTCGGTAATATCAAACCCCGCGCCCTGGCCGGGCGCCAGTTCCCGCTCGCAGTATACGCAGTGGCTGAGCCGCGGGCGGTAACCGTTGGCGGCGGCAAACAGCAGAAGATAGGCGTTTACGATGGTCAGCGGGTTTTCGATATTCCCATAGCACAGGCGGTGCAGCCCGTCGGTCAGCAGCTCGTACAGCGTATCCGCCTCCTGCCCGGGGTGGGCGGCCGCCTGCGCGAGCTGCAGCATGTACGCGCCGCAGGTCATGCGGGTGGCGTCCAGCCGGATGGGATAATGCGATTCGGTCACGGTGCAGGAGGTCAGCGTATAGCGATCCTGTGTGCGGAACACCACGAACTCCCCCTGCATGAAGCTCTCGCTTGCGCAAAGCAGGCAGCTTTTCGGCCTGCGGCACCCGCGCGAAAGCACGTCCACACGTCCCCGGTCGGGCGTGAGAAGGGTGAGCATCCGATCGTGATCGCGGTAGTTGGCTACGCGCAGCACGATTCCCCGCAGCGTTTCAGACGGCATAGTTCCTCCAAAGGAAAGGTGATTACTCCCTATATTATACCATACCGGCGCACGCGGAGAAACAAACGCCCGCTGGTATCCCGCGGCGCGATATGGTATACTTGAACAACCGACTACCGGGAGGGATACGGATGGACAGAATCCTTGGTCTATTGCTTTGCGACTGTGACAATCCCCTGGCGGACACGCTTCTTTTAGGCCGGACATGCGCCGGGCATGTGAAAGCGGCGATGCTTTCGGCAGGCGCGGACGCGGACGCGTTTGCGCAGGAAGAACTGTCGCCCTGCGCGTTTGATACGGTGCTGTGCGCGGCGGAACATACCCCGTGCATCGGCGATCTGCGCCCGCTTGCAGCCCTTGCCAAAGGCGGGCCCGCCGTGCTTGTAAGCGCAAAGGGCGCGCCGCTTGCCTTCGCGCTGCCCGCGGAACAGCTGGAAGTATTCGAAGAACCGTTGACCCTCGGCCTCCTGATGGAAGCCTATAGCGACAATTTACAGACACTCACGGCGGCCGACGAGGCCGACGGCATAGCCGTAACCGACGCGGAAAGCTTCGCCGCCGCCTACCGCTGCCTGCAAGGAAGAGTTGTAAAGCGGCATCTGGATGCGGGCGTGATTGTGTTAAGCCCCGAGCATACGGTGGTCGAAGCGGATGTGGAGATCGGCGCAGGCACCTTGATCTACCCCGGCAATACCCTGCAGGGCGGCACGAAAATCGGCGCGGGCTGCACGCTGTACCCCGGCAACCGGATGCTGGACGCGCAGATCGGAGAACAGACGACGGTGGAAAACAGCGTGCTGCTGCAATGCACGGTGGGAAGCTGTACCACGGTCGGCCCGTTTGCCTACCTCCGCCCGCAGACGGCGGTCGGCGACCACTGCCGCATCGGCGATTTTGTGGAGATCAAGAATTCCAGCATCGGCGACGGCACCAAGGTCAGCCACCTGACCTACGTGGGCGACGGCGACCTAGGCAAGCATATCAACCTGGGCTGCGGCGTGGTGTTTACCAACTACGACGGCAAGCAGAAACACCGAAGCGTTGTGGAGGATCATGCGTTTATCGGCTGCAACGTGAACCTGATCGCGCCGGTGCATATCGGCAACGCCGCGTATATTGCGGCAGGCAGCACCGTGGACCGGGACGTGCCCGCGGACGCGCTGTTCATCGCGCGCCCGGAAGGCGTGATCAAGGAAGGCTGGGTCACCCGCCGCCGGGAGAAGGGAAAGCTGTAGGCAATGCATCTGATCGTCGGCCTGGGAAACCCGGGCAGCAAATACGAGCACACGCGCCACAACGCGGGTTTTGACGCGCTTGCCATTCTGGCGGACAAGCTGGGCGTGCAAACCGCGAAGCTCAAGGGCAACGCGCTGATCGGCGAGGGGTTTTCAAGCGGCGAAAAGGTGGTTCTCTGCAAGCCGCAGACCTATATGAACTTAAGCGGCGCCGCCGTGAGCGAGCTGATGGCGTTTTACAAGCTCACGCCCGACCGGCTGCTGGTGCTGTACGACGACGTGGATATTCCGCAGGGGTGGCTGCGCATCCGCCGCAGCGGCAGCGCGGGCACGCACAACGGCATGCGGTCGATCATCGCCTGCCTGAATACGGAGGAGTTCGCGCGCGTGCGCATCGGGGTCGGCGCCAATCCTCCCCATATGGACCTTGCGGACTGGGTGCTTTCGCATTATAATACGCCGGAGGAACGGCAAATTGCCTTCGACGCTTACACCCTGGCCGCCGGGGCCGCGATGGAATGGATGAAAAACGGTGTGGAAAGCGCCATGCGCAAGTTCAACACCAAAAAGCCCAAAGCAGAACCGCCCGCCGAAACCGGAGAGAACGCATGAACGAAGGCTTATTCCAGGGATATACGGCGCTGCCCGCGTGGACAGCGCTTTTCGATCGTCTAGCCGCGGCGGACTGCCTGTCCGTTTCCGGGATGGCGGAGGGCGAGAAGCCCTTTATTGCCGCCGCGCTGACAACCGCAACCAAACGGCCCGTTTTGCTGGTCTCCCCCACGGAGCTCACGGCCAAGCGGCAGGCGCAGGACCTTGCGCGGCTGGGGATCGCCGCCGAAACGCTGCCCAGCCGCGACGTGCAGTTCAGCCGCGCCGCCTCCAGCCGCGAGAGCACCTGGCAAAGGCTGCAGGTGCTGCACGACGCCGTTACCGGGCGTATCCGCGTGCTGTGCGTATCCGCGGACGCAGCGCTGGACCGCTGCGCCGGCGTGCGGGCGTTTCAGCAGGCGTCGATCCCGATTCAGGAAGGCGGCCGGATTGCGCCCAACGCGCTGATCGACCAGCTGCTGCGCCTTGGGTACGAGCGCGTGGCGATGGTGGAAGGCCGCGGCCAGTGCTCGCTGCGCGGCGCGATTGCGGACGTGTTTCCGCCCACCGAGCTGGACGCTTTGCGCATCGAATTTTTCGACGACGAGATCGACAGCATCCGCCGGTTTGATCCCATCAGCCAGCGCAGCGTGGAGCGTGTGCGCGACGCGCTGCTCACGCCAGCGTCCGAATGCCTGCTGTGCAGCCCCGCCGAGGCGGCGAAACGCTTTGAAGAAGCGATCCGCGAGCACGCAAACACCGAAAGCGCGCCTGCGGCAAAAAAGGACGGGCTCAACTCCCTGGACGCGTTTTTCGACGCCATCGACACCGCCGAAGCCGCCGCGGAGATGGCCGCAACCGCGCTGCTGGACGGTGCCATCAAGCCGGAGACGCCCTCCCGCGCCAAGCACCACCTGGACGACGCGGAAATGCTTGCCGCGGGCTACCCCATCCGCACCGCGCCGATGTGGATGAACGTGCTATGCGCGGATACCGATACGGTGGACGCGTATCTTTCAAACCCCATCATTCTGGTGGATCAGCCCGACCAGGTGCAATCCCGCGCCAGGGCAAAGCACGCCGCATACCTGACCGAATGGCAGGAAGCGGCGCTTCGCGGCGACAGCTTTCCCGCCCAGGCGGGCCTGCTGCTGCCGTATGCCGAACTGCTGACCGCGTTCAAGCGGCACACGGTGCTGCTGCTGAGCGACCTTTCCCGCGGGCTTGGCCAGTTTCAGCCGACCGACGCGCTGGAAATGCCCTCCGAACCCGTGATGCCCTACCACGGGCGGCTGGAACCGCTGGCAAAGGATATCAAAGCCTGGCAGGCGCAGGGCTGCGCGGTTGCGCTGCTCACGGGCGGCGAAGCGCGCGGGCAGCGCCTGCTCAAGGCCCTGGCCCAGCAGCAGGTCACGGCCCGCTATGCGGACACCGCCGACCAGCCCATCCAGGCGGGCGACGTGGTGCTTTTGCCGATCTCCGTACACAAGGGGTTCCGCAATATCGAAGCGAAGCTGTGTGTGGTGTCCGACAGCGACCTGTACGGCTCGGCCTACCAGCGCAGCCAGAAACGGCACGCGGCGGGCGAGCACATCGCCTCGTTTACGGACCTGCGCGCGGGCGACTTCGTGGCGCACGACATTCACGGCATCGGCATCTACGACGGCGTGGTGCAGTTGCAAAGCGAAGGCGTGACGCGCGACTACCTGCTGATCCGCTATCTGGGCAACGATAAACTCTACGTGCCCACCGACCAGTTTGACCGCGTGCAGAAGTTCATCGGCGCGGAAAACAGCCCGCCCAAGCTCAACCGCCTGGGCAGCGGCGCGTGGGAAAAGCAGAAAAACAAAGTGAAGGCCGGGCTTAAAGAGCTAGCGTTCGACCTGGCGGAGCTGTATGCCAAACGGCAGAAGCAAAACGGCTTCGCGTTCAGCCGCGACATGCCCTGGCAGCGGGAGTTTGAGGATTTGTTCCCCTACGAGCTGACCGAGGATCAGCAAAAGAGCGTGGAGCAGATTTTCGCCGATATGGAATCCAGCCGCAACATGGACCGGCTCCTCTGCGGCGACGTTGGGTACGGCAAAACCGAAGTCGCCCTGCGCGCGGCGTTCAAGGCCGTACTGGACGGAAAGCAAGTTGCCATCCTCGCGCCGACCACCATTTTGGTGCAGCAGCACTTCAACACCATGAAAAAGCGGTTCGCGGGTTTCCCCGTCACCTGCGACATGCTCAGCCGTTTCCGGACTCCCAAGGAACAGCAGGACATTCTGGAGCACCTGAAAACCGGAAGGATCGACGTGGTGGTGGGCACGCACCGCCTGCTTGCCAAGGACGTGAAGTTTAAGGACCTGGGCCTGCTGATCATCGACGAGGAGCACCGCTTCGGCGTCAACCACAAAGAGCAGATCAAGCACATGAAAACCAAGGTGGACGTGCTGACCCTGACCGCGACGCCCATCCCCCGCACGCTGCACATGAGCCTGACCGGCATCCGCGACATGAGCCTTCTGCAAACGCCGCCGGAGGAACGGCTGCCGGTTAAAACCTACGTCACCCCGTACGACGACGGAATCGTTGCCAACGCCATCCGCCACGAAATGGCGCGCGGCGGGCAGGTGTACTTCCTGTACAACCGTGTGCACACCATTGAAAAGATGTACGCGCGGCTGCAAACGCTGGTGCCGGATGCGCGCATCGCCGTGGCGCACGGGCAGATGCGGGAAAACGCGCTGGAAGACGTGATGCTGGATTTCTATGCCGGCGCGTACGACGTGCTGCTGTGCTCCACCATCATCGAAAGCGGGCTGGATGTGCCCGAAGCCAACACGCTGATCGTGTTCGACGCGGATAAATTCGGCTTGTCGCAGCTGTATCAGCTGCGCGGGCGCGTGGGCCGTTCCTCCCGGCAGGCGTACGCATATTTCACGGTGCGGCGCGATAAGCTGCTGTCCGAAACGGCGGAAAAGCGGCTGACGGCCATCCGGGAGTTTACGGAGTTCGGCGCGGGTTACCGCATCGCCATGCGCGATTTGGAGATCCGCGGCGCGGGCGACGTGCTGGGGCCCCAGCAAAGCGGGCAACTTTCCGCCGTGGGCTACGATATGTACGTGAAGCTGATCGAACAGGCGGTGCACGAGGTGCAGGGCATCCAGGACACGCCGGAGCTGGATACCCGCGTGGAACTGGCCGTGGATGCATACCTGCCCGAAACCTTCGTGCAGGACGAACGCCTGCGCATTGAAATTTATAAGCGTATCGCCATGATCGAGGACGAGGAAAGCAAGCTGGATATCGAAGCCGAATTGATCGACCGCTTCGGCGAAATCGATAAACCCGTGGAAAACCTCATTCTGGTAGCCCGGCTTCGCGCGGTGACGCGGCGGCTGGGAATCAACCACCTGTTCCTGCGCTCCGACGGCATTCATCTGCGGATCGACCCCAAATACCTGCCCGAACCCATGGCGCTGTACACCGCGGCGACGGCGACCGACAAGCGCATTCAGTTCAGCAGCCACATGCCGCCGGAGATGATCATCAAAGAGCGCGATCTATCGCCCTCCGCCGCGCTGGAACTTGCCATCCGAATGCTCAGCGAGGTGCGCCGACGCACGGAAGAGATGAGCAAAGCGCCGCAGGCGGGCTGAACCCGATTGAACCCCGGATCCAAATGCGGTTGATCGGCAGCCAGAAGCCCCTTTCCGTTTCGGAAAGGGGCTTCTGGCCTATAAACCCTATACAATGCGGCGAAACCGCCGGTTTAGACGGG
>CAYRPW010000127.1:0-6611 GCA_964426145.1 uncultured Oscillospiraceae bacterium | reverse complement strand
CGCCTCCGGGACGAACAAACGTATAATCCCTTGCTTCCGACCGGAGAGGTGGAACTCTCTGCGGAGACGCTATCCGTGCTTTCCGAGGCGGAATCGCTGCCGTTTCCCATTGATGATAACGAGCTGATTCGCGAAGAACTGCGGTTGAAATACCGCTATCTGGATCTCCGCCGCCCCAAGATGCTGGAAAACCTGAAGCTGCGTGCCAAAGTGCAGCGGGAGGCGGAAAGTATCCTGACCGAGGACGGTTTTCTGTATGTGGAAACACCCATATTGTGCAAATCCACCCCGGAAGGCGCTCGCGATTATCTGGTGCCCAGCAGGATCCATCCCGGCACATTTTATGCGCTTCCGCAGAGCCCGCAGATTTATAAGCAACTGCTGATGGTTGCCGGTATCGATAAATACTTTCAGGTTGCCCGCTGTTTCCGCGACGAGGATCTGCGCGCCGATCGCCAGCCTGAATTCACACAGATGGATCTGGAGTGCAGCTTCGTGCATCAGGAGGATATGCTTGTCTACCTGCAATCCCTGTTTACGAAAATCTATGAACGGGTAATGGAACGGAAATTGGAACGCCCGTTTCAACGCATCACCTGGCAGGAAGCGATGGACGTTTACGGAAACGACAAACCCGACCTTCGGTTCGGCCTTCCGATCGTCGACGTGAGCGCGATTGCGGAGCGGTCCACTTTCTCGGTATTTCATAACGCGGTCCGGAAAGGCGGCGTGGTCAGGGCTATCAACGTCAAAAGCGGCGGCAAAACGTTCACACGCACGGTGATCGAGCAGTTGACGCAGTTCGCGGTTGCCAATGGGGCAAAGGGAATGGCCTGGGTGCTCTTCCGGGAGGATGGCGAGATCAACTCCATCCTGCCCAAATATTTCGATGCGGACACTTGGAAAGCGCTGGAACTTGCGACGGACGCCCAGAGCGGAGACTTTCTTCTGTTCTGCGCAGATGAGCTGGAAACTGTGCGCAAGGTATTGAGCGCCGTTCGCGTGCGCTGCGGCGAACTGATGGATTTGATCGACAGGCAGGCGTTCCAGTTTGCGCTGGTCACGGATTTTCCGATGTTTGAGTATAAGAAGGAAGACAAACGCTTTGCCGCAATGCACCATCCCTTTACGATGCCGTTTAAGGAAGATCTTGCGCTGATGCTGGACGACGGCACCAAGGCGCAGGTCCGTTCACAGGCTTACGACGTAGTGCTCAACGGCGTTGAGCTTGGCAGCGGAAGCGTGCGTATTCACCGGCACGATATTCAAAGCCAGGTTTTCGACGCGCTGGGTTTTTCCAAGGAAGAAGCGAAAGACCGCTTCGGATTTATGATGGGGGCGTTCCGGTATGGAACGCCGCCGCATGCGGGCTTTGCGTTTGGGATCGACCGGCTCGTAATGCTTCTGACGGGCTCCAGTTCCATCCGCGAGGTGATCGCTTTTCCCAAAACCAAGGACGCAAGCTGCCTGATGACGGACGCGCCGGATTTCGTGGATCCGAAGCAGCTGGAAGAGCTGAAAATCGGCGTAAACGCCGCCGCGGAGTTACGGGAAGTGCATAAACATAAGCTTTCCCAAGAAACCGTGCAGAACACTGCGCTGCTCAGCATGCTCAGCCTTTCCGCAAGCGACCTTCAGGCGCTGGATAAAGATTTTCTGGGCATCGTAGCGTTTGCCGGAGAACTGGAAACGCTGGAAAAAAGAGCGCCGCAGCACCCGTATAACCCGGAGCTTGGAAGCGTGAACGTGCGCCCGGATACGGCCGCAGAGAGTTTTACAGTAGCCGAGGTGCTGATGAACGCCAAAACAACGCTAGGCTGCTGCATCACCGTACCCAAGACCTTTGAATAGGAGGGCAACCCCATGACGGATTATGCAGCGGTGTGCAAAATGACGGTAACCGAGTTGATCCAAGCGCTGGAACGGGGGCAACTGAACAGCGTTCGGATTACGGAAAACTATCTGCAGTCCATAGCGAAGCAAAACCCGGTCATTCATGCATATCTGGACGTTTATGCGGACAGCGCGCTTATTGAAGCGGCGCAAAGCGACGAACGCCGGAAACGCGGCGCGACGCTTTCCCCGATGGACGGCATTCCCATCGCAATCAAAGATAATATTTTGGTCAAGGGCAAGGTTTGTACCTGCGCTTCGAAAATGCTTGCCGACTTCGTGTCGCCCTATGATGCGACGGCAGTGCAAAAACTGAAAGCTGCCGGTATGCCGATCCTTGGCAAATTGAACATGGATGAGTTTGCCATGGGTTCCAGCAACGAGAACAGCGCATTCGGCGTGTGCCGCAACCCGTGGGCGACAGACCGCGTTCCGGGCGGATCGTCCGGCGGGCCGGCAGCCGCCGTGGCGGCAGGAATGGCCCCCGTTACGCTGGGAAGCGATACGGGCGGCAGCATCCGGCAGCCGGCGTCCTTTTGCGGCGTGGTGGGAGTGAAGCCCGCCTACGGTACGGTCAGCCGCTACGGTCTCGTGGCGTTTGGCAGCTCGCTGGATCAAATCGGCCCGATTGCAAAAACCGTGAAAGACGCAGCGCTCGTTATGCAGGTGATCGCCGGGTTCGATCCGCATGACGCCACCAGCGATGCCGGTATCCCGACGGACTTTCAACCGGGCGCGCAGGATTCCTTACAGGGAACCGTGATCGGCATCCCGGTGGAATGCTTCGGCGAGGGGCTTTCGGAGAACGTCAGAAAATCGGTTCTCCATGCCGCGGAGCAGATGAAAAGCCTGGGAGCAACGGTGACCGAGGTCAGCATCCCGTCGATCCGGTACGCGCTATCCGCCTATTACGTGCTGTCCAGCGCGGAGGCTTCCAGCAACCTGGCCAGGTTTGACGGAATTCGTTACGGTTACCGCGCGAAGGAGTACGAAGATCTCGGCGAACTCTATCGAAAGAGCCGGGAAGAAGGCTTTGGACTGGAAGTCAAACGCCGCATTATGCTGGGCACGTTTGCGCTGTCGAGCGGGTACCAGGATCAGTATTATCAAAAAGCGCAGCAGGCGCGCGACGTACTGCGGATGGAGTATTTGGAAGTTCTGGAGGCATGCGACGCCGTGCTTACGCCGGTTGCGCCGACGGTAGCCTTCCGGCTGGGAGAAAAGACGGCCGACCCTATGGAGATGTATATGGGAGACCTGTACACCGTTACGGCCAACCTCACGGGCCTGCCGGCGGTAAGCGTACCTTGCGGAAGCGTACACGATGGCGGAGCAACCTTGCCCGTCGGCATGAGCCTTCTGGGGGCGATGCATAGCCTTAAATCCCTGCTGACCATTGCGGACGTCTACGAGAACCATATCAAACCCAATGCAGGCAAACGGCCCTACGAGCGGCGCAAGGGAGGCGAATTGGCATGAATTGGGAAATGGTCATCGGCCTGGAAACGCACGTCGAATTAAAAACGGAAAGCAAGGTGTTCTGCTCCTGCAAGGCCGTGTTCGGCGCACAGCCAAATACGCTTGTTTGCCCTGTTTGCATGGGCCTGCCCGGCGCACTGCCGGTGTTTAACGAACAAGTGCTCCATTTTGCGGCCAAAGCCGGGTTTGCGCTCAACGGAAACGTGCATCATCGCAGCCGGTTCGACCGGAAAAACTACTTTTACCCCGATCTTCCCAAGGCGTATCAGATCAGCCAGTTTTATCAGCCGATCTGCGAAGGCGGCAGCATTACGGTACAGACTTCGGCAGGGGAGAAGAAGATCGGCATTACGCGCATCCACATCGAGGAGGACGCCGGAAAGCTTCTGCACGATGAGAAGAACGGAACCCTTTTGGATATGAACCGCTGCGGCGTGCCGCTGATCGAGATCGTAAGCGAGCCTGATATGCGGTCGGCGGAGGAAGCGGTGGCCTATCTGCGGAAACTGCGCGCTATACTTACCTATATTGCGGTCAGCGACTGCCGTATGAACGAAGGCAGTCTGCGCTGCGACGTTAACCTGAGCATTCACCGCCCCGGCGAGCCGTTCGGGGTGCGGACGGAAATGAAAAACCTGAACTCCTTCCAAAGCGTGGAACGTGCCGTTCTGGCGGAATACGAACGCCAGGTGGCGGCGGTGGAAGCGGGGGAGGAAATCGTTCAGGAAACCAGGCGGTATGATCAGAAAACCGGAAAAACCTACAGTATGCGCCGCAAGGAAAACAGCGCCGATTATCGGTATTTCCCCGATCCGGATTTGCCGGAAGTGCGGCTGACGCAGGCGCAGATGGACGCGATCAAGGCGGAGATCCCGATGCTGCCGGACGCGCGCCGGGAAGCTTACATGCAGGAGTACGCCTTATCCGCTTATGCGGCGGAGCAGATTACGGGCGAACGCTGGCTTGCCGATTATTTCGAAGAAGCCGCCGGTTATGCAAAGTCCGCCGTCAGCGTAGCGAATCTATTGCAGGGCGAAGTGTTTGCCATTCTCGCCGCGCGCGCGTCAGAGGCGGAGAAAAACGGAACCCCCGTACCGGACGGGTTGGCCTCCCTGCCTGTTTCGCCGCGGAACCTGGCTAAGCTCAGCGATCTGCTAATCAGCGGGCGTGTGAACAGTTCGACGGGCAAGCGCATCCTAGGCGTGCTGTTCGATACGGATTGCGATCCCGAGGACTATGCACGGAAGCATTCGTTGTTTGCGGTTTCGGATGACGCGGTGCTGCAAAAGATCGTAAGCCAGACGATTGCGGAGAACCCGGACATGGCGGAGAGCTACCGCAAAGGAAAGACTTCCGTGGAGCGGGCTTTGATGGGAAAAGCAATGGCCGCGACGCACGGAAAGGCCGATCCGGAACGGCTTGCGCTGCTGCTGCGGCAGGCGCTGGAACTTCGCTAGATTTGGAAGCTTCACAACCGCTCAATTGACAACGCAGGACGGGCATGCTAAACTCGTAAAACATTATGGCAGAGAGTAGGGAGACGAAATGCGTCGCGTAGGTATCATCGGAGCAACCGGCATGGTCGGACAGCGATTTGCTTTACTTCTTAAGGATCATCCGTGGTTTCAGGTCACCGCCGTTGCGGCCAGCCCGAAAAGTGCGGGAAAACCCTACCGCGATGCCGTACAGGGCCGCTGGGCGTTTCCGAACACACCCATTCCCCAAAACGTTGCCGACCTGATCGTGCAGGATGCTTCGGATATCAAGACAATTGCAGAACAGGTGGATTTTGTGTTCTGCGCCGTGGATATGCCAAAACCGGAAACCCGCGCGTTGGAGGAAGCCTATGCCAGGGCGGAAGTGCCTGTCGTCAGCAACAACAGCGCATGCCGCGGGTTGGACGACGTTCCCATGATGATCCCCGAACTCAACGGCAACCACGTGCAGGCCATAGCGCTGCAAAAGAAGCGTTTGGGTACTAAGCGCGGTTTCATCGTGGTAAAACCCAATTGCAGCATACAAAGCTACGTGCCCGCGCTGTTCCCGCTATTGCAGTTTGAGCCTGAACAGGTGATCGCCTGTACCTATCAATCCATCAGCGGCGCCGGAAAGACGTTTGAAACGTGGCCGGAAATGATCGACAACGTCAACCCGCTGATTAAGGGCGAAGACGAGAAAAGCGAAATTGAGCCGATGAAAATTTTTGGCACCGTGGAAGACGGGCGAATTATGAACGCCGTTTTACCGGTCATCAGCGCGCAGTGCATTCGCGTACCCAGCACCGACGGCCACCTGGCCGCGGTCAGCGTAAAATTTAAGAATAAACCGACGATCGAGCAAATTCTAGCTTGCTGGAGCAACGTCAAAACGGAGACGGACGGCATGGATCTGCCGTCCAGCCCGAAACAATTTCTCAAATACATGGAGGAGCCGGATCGGCCGCAAACCCGCCTGGACCGTGATTTTGAAAACGGAATGGGCATTACCATCGGCCGGCTTCGCAAGGATGCGGTGCTTGATTACAAGTTCGTCTGTCTGAGCCACAACACCATTCGCGGTGCTGCGGGCGGCGGCGTACTCAGCGCCGAGTTCCTCTGCAAGCTGGGCTACATGTAGAGGAGGATCTTGCGTGGCTTATGTTTTTGAAGGAAGCGCCGTGGCGCTGGTCACGCCGTTTCTAAACGGCAAGGTGGACACGGCAGCAATCCAGCGTCTGGTGGAATACCAGATTAACGCCGGCACCGCCGCCATCATCGCTTGCGGAACCACAGGCGAACCCGCCACCATGAACGGGGAAGAACGCGAACTTGTGATCCGAACCGTATGCAAGGCTGTAAACGGCCGAATTCCCGTAGTGGCGGGAACGGGCACCAACAACACGCAGGCGGTGATCGACGCCGCGAAACGCTATGAAGCCTTCGGGTGCGCAGCACAGCTTGTGGTAACCCCGTATTACAACAAAACGAACAAGGAAGGCTTGTATCGCCATTTCATGGCGGTTGCGGAACAAACGAAACTTCCGATCATCATCTACAACGTGCCCAGCCGCACGGGGATGGACTTGCAGCCGGATACGCTGGCACGCCTGGCAGAATGCAGCCAGATCGTCGGCGTGAAGGAAAGCAGTTATGATCTGCCGACCGTGATGGAGAAATTCGCGGTGATCGAAGATACGCAGGTCGCAATGTATTCCGGCAACGACGATATGAACTATCCGCTGCTGACGCTTGGCGCACAGG
>CAYRPW010000126.1:0-6618 GCA_964426145.1 uncultured Oscillospiraceae bacterium | reverse complement strand
GCGAACTGAAACCCGGCCAGAATATCCTCATTGAGATCTACGGCATTCAACCGGAGGTTGCCATGGGGCTGATCGACGCGGTGTATGCCGCCGGAGGCGTTCCGTTCGTGCGGCTGCGCGAGCCGCAGGTGATGCGCAAGCTCATGCAAGGCGCAACCTCCGCGCAATATGCGGTGGAAGCCAAAAACGACGCCGACCTCATGAAGCAGATGCAGGCCTACATCGGCCTGCGCTCCTACGAAAACGCCTACGAGCTTTCCGGGGTAAGCGCGGAGCAGACGGCGCTGTATACGCGGGAGTATTCCAGCGCCGTGCACGGCAAGATCCGCATCCCCGAAACGCGCTGGTGCGTGCTGCGCTACCCCACCCCCGGCATGGCGCAAAGCGCGCATATGAGCGCGGAGGCGTTTGAGGATTACTACTACAGCGTCTGCACCATGGACTACCGAAAGCTCGGCAAGGCCATGGAGGCGCTCAAGGCGCGCATGGAGCGCACGGACCGGGTGCACATCACAGGCCCGGATACCGACCTCACCTTTTCCATCCAAGGCATCCCGGCCATCATCTGCGACGGGAAGCTGAACATCCCCGACGGCGAGGTGTATACCGCGCCGGTAAAGACATCCGTCAACGGCACCCTGCGCTACAACACCGAAAGCCTGTATCTGGGCAAGGTGTATTCCGATATCCGGTTCACGTTTGAAAACGGCAAAATCGTAAAGGCGACGTGCAGCGATACCCAGGGTTTGAACCATGTGCTGGACACCGACGAGGGCGCGCGCTACATCGGCGAGTTCGCGCTCGGGGTGAACCCGTTCGTCACCACGCCCATTCAGGACACGCTGTTCGACGAGAAAATCGCGGGTTCGTTCCACTTCACGCCCGGCACCTGCTACGACGACGCTTCCAACGGCAACCATTCCAGCGTCCACTGGGATATCGTCAATATCCAGCGGCCCGAGTACGGCGGCGGCAGCATTTATTTCGACGGCGAGCTGATCCGCAAAGACGGCCTGTTCGTTCCCGACGACCTGCTTGCGCTCAACCCCGACGCGTTCGTATAACCAGACTCCGATATCAATCAGAGCAGCCGTCGTCCGCAAAGGATGCGCGGCTGTTTTCTGTTGCAGCAACGTTTTACCGTCTTTATAGCGGCTCATCCGCATCGGCGGAAACTACGCGGCAGCGGCGATCCGCGGTTTTCATTTTCTTCGCCGCGCCGTCCGCCCGCCGGTATGGTATAATGGTCGCACTACAATGCGGAGGTGCCCGATGGCGACGGCGATTCTGAACCGGAACAAGGAACAGCGGGTGTTCGGCGGACACCCGTGGGTGTTTTTAAGCGATATCGTACGCGTGGACGGCGAGGACGCCGCGGGAAACGTCGTGCGCGTGGAAAGCGCGAAAGGGCAGTTTCTGGCCATGGCCGTGTACAACCCGCGTTCCCAGATCGCGCTGCGCATCTTGAGCCGCCGGGAGGAACCCATCGACCGCGCGTGGATCTTCGCGCGCGTGAAGCGGGCGCTTGATTACCGCCGCGCGTTCGCGGACCTTCAAAGCTGCCGTCTGATCTTCGCGGAAAGCGACGGCCTGCCTGCCGTGATCGCCGATGCTTTCGGGGACGTAATCGTGCTGCAGGTGCTCTGCCTGGGCATGGAGCGTTTCAAGAAGGATATCGTGGACGCGCTGATCGAGGAACTGCATCCCGCGGGTATTTACGAACGCAACGACGTGCCGGTGCGCGAGCTGGAGGGCCTTGCCCAGCAGACCGGCCTTTTATACGGCACGGTGCCGGATCGCGTGGAACTGCTGGAAAACGGCGTGCGCTTTCTGGTGGACGTGAAAGAGGGGCAGAAAACGGGTTATTTCCTCGACCAGAAGGAAAACCGCGCCGCCATCGCGCCTTTCGTGAAAGGCGCGCGCGTGCTGGACTGCTTCACCCACACGGGGGCTTTCGCCCTACATGCCGCGCGCTATGGCGCCAAGGACGTAACCGGCGTGGACGTGAGCCAGTATGCCTGCGACTGCGCCACGGAAAACGCGCGGCTCAACGGCGTGGACACCAGGGTGCGTTTCGCGTGCGCGAACGCCTTCGATTACCTGCGCGCGGCGCAGGAGCGCCATGAAAAATACGATCTGATCGTGCTTGATCCGCCCGCCTTCACCAAAACGCGCTCCGCAGTGGAAGGCGCGCTCCGCGGATACAAGGAGATCAACCTGCGCGGGATGAAACTCGTCGGGGACGGCGGATATCTGGTGACCTGTTCGTGCAGCCAGCACGTGACACCGCCGCTGTTTCAGCAGATGATTTTAGACGCCGCCAAGGACGCGCGGGTGCAGCTGAGGCAGGTGGAATTCCGCACGCAGGGGCGCGACCATCCCACCCTTCCGGCCTCGCCGGAAACGCAGTACCTGAAATGCGGACTCTACCAGGTGTTCAAATAGAATAAGAAAAGGCTGCCGCGCTGATAAAGCGCGGCAGCCTTTGTTTATGTCTCAATCGACTATCCGATGACGACGAGCTCCGTATCGGTCAGCTTGGCGAACAGGGCGATGTCCTCCGCGGTGAGCGCGGTGGAAACCACGGTGTGGTGGCCGCCGCCCGCTTCGATCCACGCCTTCGCGCCTTCTTCGAAGCTCGGCTTGATCTTCCACATGATCTGCCCCACGGGCAGCTTGGGCATGGGCTTGGGCTGCTTAATGAGCTCGATCTTCGCGCAGATCAGGCGGAAATGCGTGCCCATGTCCGTCATGCATACGGCAATGCCGTCCCCGGTGACGCCGTCGAAGGTGAGGCGGGCCGGATCGGCCTTGCCGCCGATGCCGAGCTTATGCACCTCGATGGCGGGTTTGGTAGCCGCAAACGAGGGGGAAACCTCCAGCATGTGCGCGCCCAGCACATAGCCGTCGGCCATGTCGTAGGTGTAGTCTTCCATGAAGCCGGTCGCGCCTTTGCGGCCCTCGGCCATCTTCCACAGCACCGCGCTGAGCGCGCTGGTTTTGTAGTCGCCCTCGCCGCCGAAACCGATGCCCTTGCCAAGCATGCGCTGGGTGGCAAGGCCGGGCAGCTGTTCCATGCCCCAGAGATCCTCGAAGGTATCGGTATACGCGCCCACGCCGTGCGCGGCCACGAACTGATCCAGCGCGATTTCATAGCGCGCCTGCTCCCGGACGGCGTCCAGATTGGTGGTTTTAATATCGTACGCCGCTTTGTATTCGGCAATCTTCTGCTCCAGCTGTGCGTCGGTTACGCCGCGCACGAGCTTTACCAGGTCGCCGATGCCGTAGTAGTTGACTTCCCAGCCGAAGCGGATCTGACTTTCCACGCGGTCGCCGTCGGTCACGGCCACCTGGCGCATGTTGGAGCCGAACATCGCGACTTTCAGCTGGCGGGAGAAATCCAGCGCTTTGGCAACTTCGGCAAACTGCTTAAGCTGCGCGACGACCGCGGGATTCTGGTAATACCCCACCACGATCTGCCGCTTCACGCCCAGGCGGGCGCAGATGAAGCCGTACTCCCGGTCGCCGTGGGCGGACTGGTTCAGATTCATGAAATCCATATCGATGCTGTCGTAGGGCAGGCGCTCGTTGGCCTGCGTGTGCAGATGGCACAGGGGTTTGCGCAAAATCTGCAGACCCTTGATCCACATCTTGGCGGGGGAGAACGTGTGCATCCAGGTAATCACGCCCACGCAGTCAGGATCGGCGGAGGCTTCCTGCATCACGGCGACGCAGCCTTCCGAGTTGAGGACGGTCGGCTTCCAAACCACGCCGGCGACGGCGGAGAGCTTTTCGTTTAAGAAGCGCACCATGTCCTGGCTGTCCAGCGCAACCTGTTTTAACGTATCCTCGCCGTAGAGATCCTGGCTGCCGGTGATAAAGTAGAGTTTTTTCATTTGTGTTCTCCTCCTTGGCCGTAATAGGCGTCTTTGCCATGTTTGCGGAAATAGTGTTTGTCCAGCAGGTATTGATCGGCTTTTCCAACGCCGGGTCGGATGGTTTCGGTGAGCAGGGACAGCTTGGCCACCTGTTCCAGCACCGCGGCGTGGTAGACGGCCTCTTCCGCGGTTTTGCCCCAGGCGAAGGGGCCGTGGTTTTTCACCAGAATGGCCGGAACTTCCATGGGATCCCGCCCCTGCAGGGTTTCCACGATCACCGTTCCGGTGTTTTTCTCATACGCGTCCGCAATCTCTTCCTGCGTTAACGCCCGTGCGCAGGGCACGTCCCCGTGGAAATAATCCGCGTGCGTGGTGCCGTACGCCGGAACCGCGCGGCCCGCCTGCGCAAACGCCGTGGCGTAGGTGGAATGGGTGTGCACAATGCCCCCGATTTCCGGGAACGCCTTGTACAGCTCCACGTGCGTGGGCGTATCCGAGGACGGTTTCCAGGGGCCGTCCACCACGTTTCCGTCCAGATCGACAACCGCCATATCGTCCTCGGTCATACCTTCGTAGGAAAGGCCGCTGGGCTTGATCACGATCAGGCCCTTTTCACGGCTGATGGCGCTGACGTTGCCCCAGGTAAACAGCACCAGCCCGTGTTTGACAAGGTCCAGATTGGCTTGCAGAACCTGTTTTTTAAGCTGTTTGAGCATATCAGCCCTCCACTGCCGCGCGCTCCACGCGCAGCGCCTTTTCGAACTCCCGAAGGTAGGCGGTAAACCCGCGCACACCCTCCGCATCCGGCTGTAAAGTGGTGCGGACCGCATCCGCAAACACCCGGTTTTCCAGATAATGTTCCAGCGTTTCGCCGCTTTGCCGGTTAACGCGGTAGGCCGCCAGCAGCGCCATGCCGTACGCTCCGCCCTCGCCCGCGGTTTCCATCACCGATACGGGCGCGTTCATGGCGTTGGCCAGCACCTGCTGCCCCACCTTCGGCGCTTTGAAGAACCCGCCGTGCCCGGTGAGACAATCGATCGCAACGCGCTCGTTGTGCAATATCCGCATGCCGATGGCAAGGGAAGCAACCGCCGAATACATCTGCGCGCGCATGAAATTGGGCAGCGTAAATTTGCTGTCCGCATGCCGCAGCACCAGCGGGCAGCCCTTTTCAAAGCCCGTGATGTGTTCGCCGGACAGGTAGTTGACCACCACCATGCCCCCGCAGTCCATATCGCCCTCCAGGCTCAGCTCGTACATTTTGTCGTAGATTTTCTTGATGGAGATCTCCGCGCCCATCGCGGAAAGGAACGCGTGGTAGGTGTCCGCCCAGGCGTTGATATCGGAAGTACAGTTGGCGCAGTGCACCATCGCCACGGGTTTGCCCGAAGGGGTGGCCACGATGTCGATCTCCGGGTAGGGCTTGGAGAGGGGTTTTTCCAGCACGATCATCGAAAAGATCGACGTGCCCGCCGATACGTTGCCCGTGCGCGCGGCCACGCTGTTGGTCGCCAACATGCCGGTGCCCGCGTCGCCCTCCGGCGGCGCGACGGGGATGCCCGCCGCAAGCCTGCCGCTTGGGTCCAGCAGCTGCGCGCCTTCCTTTGTGAGCATGCCCGCGTCCTCCCCCGCCATGCGTACCTTTGGCAGAAGGTTCAGAATTTTCCAGGGCAGCCGATACGGCGCGACCAAAGCATCAAATTGCGCAAGGCGATGCGGGTCGTACGCGTTTGCCTCCAGCGGGAACATGCCGCTTGCCTCGCCCACGCCGATGACGAACTCCCCGGTGAGCCGGTGGTGGATGTAGCCCTCCAGCGTATTGATATGGTGGATGTCCTTGACGTGCGCTTCGCCCTGTTTGACGGCATGGTAGAGATGTGCGACGCTCCAGCGCTGGGGGATGTTGCAGCCGAAAAGCTTTGTCAGCTCCTCGCTCGCCTGCCCGGTGATCACGTTGCGCCAGGTGCGAAAGGGCACCAGCAGCTCGCCCTCTTTGTTAAAGGGCAGGTAGCCGTGCATCATGGCGGAAATGCCGAGGCTGCCGATGTGCACAGGCTCTTTGAGGCCGTCCAGAAGCTCTTTGACGGCGGCGCGCAGGCCGGCCCACGCCTCTTCCAGCGGATAGGTCCAGATTCCGTTTTCAAAGCGGTTCTCCCAGGTAAAACTGCCCTGCCCCACCACGCGGTGCCGTTCGTCGATCAGCACTGCCTTGATGCGCGTGGAGCCCAGCTCAATTCCCAAATAGGTGTTGTTTGTGCTCATACTGTGTTTCCGTCTCCCTTGCTCCGTTCAACTTGTCCGTACATCTTTGATTATTATACGCTGTTCGGCTTCGGAAAGCAATTCCGGCTTACGCCGGGTTTCTCCATGGCAGCACTTCGCTTGCGCACGGCTCGCCGCGCAGAATGGAAAGCATTTTCCGCCCCGCGGCGCTGCCGATGTCCGCCATGGGGCTTACGAGTGAATACACGGGTTCGGGGCTTAACGACGCATAGGTGGAATGGTCGAAACTCGCAATCTGCAGCGGCTTCAGCAGCCGCGCGTGGATGGCCTTCGCAATTTGCAGCGCCGCCTCGTCATTATAGCAGACCACGCCGTCGCACAGCGAGAATTTCGCCATCGCCGCGGATATAATTTCGGCGCGGTTTTCCGTGGTGTACCAGAACACCAGCTCGTCGCGAAGCGTGAGCCCCGCGCCGAGGATCGCCGCGGCATACCCGGCGTAGCGCCGGTGGCCCTG
>CAYRPW010000125.1:0-6647 GCA_964426145.1 uncultured Oscillospiraceae bacterium | reverse complement strand
CCGCCGGGGATTTCCAGCGGCTCGTTTTTGTTGACGCGCACCCACACGGAGGCGGCGCAGGGGTTGTATACGAAGCTGTTGTCCGCGGCGAACTGGAGGCGGCCCCAGGCCTGCACCGCGTCGTAAACCTGGATGTTGGTGGCGTACCAGACGTCCGCGCGGTTGCCCATCAAGGCGCAGAAGGTTTCCATCAGCTCCCAGTTGTTGTCGTTGTCAAACTCGTAGCTGTGTCCCCACACGTAGAACAGGCGGGGGTGGATGCCGTAATCCGGCCCGTTGAACTTTTCGGCCATTTCCAGCAGGCGCTGGTTATGGTGGCAGGTGGCTTTCCACTGTAAAAAATCGGTGGGAAGTTCGAAACAAAAGCTGTCGCCCACCACGCGCGCGTAGAAAATGCCAAGCGAGGGCAGCATTTCGCGGATGGCCGCGGTATGCGAGCCGAAGGGGTAGCTCATCCCGCGTACGGGATAGCCGAACGTGGCTTCCAGCGCTTTGCGGTCTTCCAGCACTTCCAGCGCCACGTAGGGCAGCGGGCAGCGGTCGATGGCCGGGTGCGTGGCCGTGTGGCAGGAGGCCTCGTGCCCCTGATAGACGGAAAACACCTCCTCGGGCTGCAAATACCGTTCCGCCTTGCCAAACATGGCGGAGTTCAGGTGAAACGTGCCCTTGATGCCGAACCGGTTGAAGATACCGATCAGCCGTTTGTCCTGGGTCACGCCGTCGTCGTAACTCATGGTCAGGCATTTGGTTTTTCCGCCGGGAAAACAGGTGGTGACGGTGTTCATCAAAATCGCCTCCGTTTGATCCGGAACTTGCCGGGATGCTTCTACCCCACAGTGTATCACGCCCGGCCGGTTTTGAACATCGGGCTAGGTTGTTTTCGGGGCACCGCAGTGGCGCGGTTGCGCTGCGTGGGCAGGCGTGATATGATACGGAAAACGGCGATAAAGCGAGGAAAGCGTATGCAAACCCTGCGGCTGCTCCGCGTGAAGCATTACATCAAAAACACCCTGGTGTTCCTGCCGCTGTTTTTCGCGCGGGAGATTACGGCTTCGGCGCTGCTTTGGAAAACCCTGCTCGCCTTTCTGGCGTTCTGCCTGCTGGCTTCGGCCGTGTACGTGTTCAACGATCTGCGCGACGCGGACAGGGATCAAAACCACCCGGTCAAACGCCTGCGGCCCATTGCTTCCGGCGCTGTGACCAGGCGGGCGGCGGCTTTGCTTTGCGCCGCGCTGCTTTTGGGCGCGGCTGTGCTGACTGCCCTGTCGGGCGGCGGCCTTGCGCTTTGGGCAGCGATGGCCGCCTACCTTGCGCTGAACGTCGGGTACAGCCTGGGGCTCAAACACGTGCCGATCGCGGACATCGTGATCCTGGCGGCGGGCTATCTGCTGCGGGTGATGATCGGTTCGGCGGTGACCGGCATCCCGATTTCGGGCTGGTTGTATTTAACGGTGATCGCGGTGGCGTTTTACCTGGGGCTGGGCAAGCGGCGCGGCGAGATGCTTGCCCATAACGCGGGCGGGGACGCGCGCCCGGTGCTCAGGTTCTACACGCCGGGCTTCCTGGAAAAAAACATGCTGATGTGCGTTACGCTGGGCATCGTGTTTTACTCCCTGTGGACGGTGGACGCGGCGACCATCGCCCACGTGGGCGGCACGCAGCTGGTGTGGACGGTGCCGCTGGTGATCGTGATCTTTTTCAAATACAGCATGAACCTGGAAGGTAAAACCGACGGCGACCCGGTGGAAGTGCTCCTGGGCGATAAAATACTGCTGGGGCTGACGGCCCTGCTGGCCGCGGCGCTGGCCGTGATCGTGTACTTCTAGCCCCGTTAGCGCGCCCCGATCCGCAAAAAAGATGTTCAATTTCTATTGACATCTTTTTTTTGTTGTGCGATACTATGGATACAAGATAGAGTGAATACAAGTTACAGCGCGAATAAACCCATATATAGCAACGATTAGCGATGAATACAGCGAATCTGCGTAACAACTAATGTGCATGGCGACAGCGGTGTGTGTGCTGTTTCCAAATAAAACATCGAACGGGGAGGAAATGGGATTATGAAAAAATTGACCGCGCTTTTACTGGTGCTGGTACTGGCGCTGGGAATGGCGTCTGCCGGCGCAGCGACCATGACTTTGGGGCACTTCGGCAAACTGCCGGAGACCGGGGACCCGCTGGGCACGGCGGCCCAGGCGTTTGCGGATAAGCTTGCGGAGCTTTCCGGCGGCGCGCTGGAAGCGGATGTGCGCGGGGACAGCGTTTTGGGCAACGCCAAGGAAATGATCGAGCAGACCCAGCAGGGGCTGATCGAAGCCTGCCTCGTATCGCAGGGAACGCTGGACAAGTTTGACATCCGCTACGCGTTCGTCACCGCGCCGTACATGTTCTCGGGTTATGAGCAGGCGTACGCCGTGGTGGACGGCCCCTTCGCCGAGTGGGTAAACGACGGCACCCTGGAAGCCGCCGGGCTGCACAACGTGGGCCCGTGGGATTACGGGTTTCGGATGCTGACCAACTCCGTGCGCGAAGTGAAAACCCCCGAGGACGTGGCGGGGCTATTGCTGCGCACGCCTTCCGAAGTGCAGAAGGTGGCCTGTTTCGAAGCGCTCGGCGCAACCGTGCAGCCGCTGGCGTTTTCCGAATTGCTGCCCGCCTTGAAGCAGGGCACGTTCGACGGCCAGGAGAACCCCATCGCGACCATCGTCAGCTTCAAAATGTGGGAAGTCAACCAGAAGTACGTCAGCCTCACCCGGCACACCTGGGAGAGCGTGAACCTGGTGGTGAACTGGGACTGGTGGCAGGCCTTAAGCGCGGAGGAACAGGGC
The DNA here is from genome assembly GCA_964426145.1 of uncultured Oscillospiraceae bacterium. Lineage (GTDB taxonomy): Bacteria > Bacillota > Clostridia > Christensenellales > Aristaeellaceae > CAXXOK01. Next base: position 3,816 of record CAYRPW010000125.1, on the reverse strand, counting down.
TTCATCACCGAGGCCTACGTGTACGCCCGTGACCTGATGCGCGGCATGATTCAGGACGCCGAAGCGTATTACATCGGCGTGCTGGAAGAAAACGGCGTGCTGGTGACCACGGTGGACCTGGCGCTGTTCAAGGCCAAGATGGAACCTGCCTGGGCGGCCGTTTCCGCCTATGCCAACGATACGGACGGCTCCCTGCTTGCCAAATTCCTGGAGATCGTGGACAGCACCGCGGAGTAAAAAACGCGGAGTGGTACGGGAGAAGCGCCGGAAGAACCCCTTCTTCCGGCGTTTCTCCCGCCTGCGCCGGGCTTGTTAGGCGGGCATGAAGGAACGAAGGAGGCTTCCAACCCTATGGTTGCACTCATTGTGAGTTTGGTTTTGCTGGCGCTGATGTTCATCGGCGTGCCGGTATGCGTGGCGATGGGCATTACGGGCGCGGGCGCGTTTGCGGCGCTGGATATGGCAAAGCTCCTGCCGGCGCTGGCGCAGCGCGTGTTCTACGGTACCACGGGGTTTACCATGCTTGCGATCCCGTTTTTCATCCTCGCGGGCAACCTCATGAACTCCGGCGGCATTACCGACCGCATTTTCAACTTTGCCAAGGCCATGGTCGGCCACTGGCCGGGCGGCCTGGGGCAGGTCAACGTCATGTCGTCGGTCATTTTTTCGGGCATGTCCGGCGCGGCGGTTGCCGATGCGGCGGGCCTGGGGTCCATTGAGATCAAGGCCATGAAGGACGCGGGGTTTGACGAGGAATTCTCCGCCGCCATCACCGCCGCGTCGTCTACGATCGGGCCGGTGATCCCGCCCTCGATCCCGTTTGTGGTGTATTCGTCGTTTACGTCCACCACGGTGCCGCGCCTGTTCGCGGCGGGGTTTATCCCCGGGTTTATGATGGCGTTTGCCATGTCGGTCGCCGTATACTTCATATCCAAAAAACGCAAGTATCCCGTAAGCCCCAGGATGCCCTGGCGGCTGCGGCTCAAATATCTTTGGCAGGCGCTGCCGAGCCTGACCACGATCGTGATCATCGTCGGCGGCATCCTGGGCGGCGTTTTCACGCCCACGGAGGCGGCGATCATCGCCACGTTCTACGCGCTGTTTTTAAGCACCGTGGTGTACAAAAAGCTTTCGCGCAAGGATATCTGGAAGGTGGTCTACGATAGCCTAGCCACCAGCTGCAAAACGCTGTTCATCATCGCCGTGGCCAACTTCCTGGCCTGGTTCATGATCCGGCTGCGCATCCCCGACCAGATCATTGCGGGGCTGTTGAGCATCACGCAGAATCCCCAGCTGTTGATCCTCATCATCATCGGCATCCTGCTGGTGCTGGGCATGTTCCTGGAAGGCATCGCCGTGATCCTGATCGTGACGCCGATCTTTCTGCCCATCGTCGCCCAGATCGGCATGGACCAGGTGCAGTTCGGCGTGGTGCTGATTCTGGCCAGCATGGTGGGGCTTCTGACGCCGCCGGTGGGTATGAGCCTGTACGCGGTGTGCTCCATCACGAAGGTGGATTTGATGAGCCTGTCCAAAGCGGTGGTGCCGTATGTGCTGGGCATACTTATCGTGCTGCTTCTGTGCGCGTACTGGGCGCCGCTGTCCATGTTCATTCCGACGCTTTTGTACGGTTAAGGAGGCGCGGCAGATGAGAATATTATCCTTTATGAAGAAGGCGGATCAGCGGCTGGCGGCCGCCCTGAAAGGGATCGCCGTGGGGCTTTGCGCGCTGATTGCGGTTTTGCTGCTGGGCCGCGTCATCCTCCGGCTTCCGTTCTTCACGGCGTCGATGGCGTGGAGCGAGGAGATTATCGAGCTGACGATGGCTTGGATGATTTTGATCATGGCGGCGCTGCTGTTCCGCAGCGGCGATCATTTCCGCCTGGATCTGCTGGAAAAGAAACTCGCCGGCAAGCCGCTGCTTAAATATCTGAACCTGCTGATCACGCTGATCAACCTGCTGTTCATCGGCGCGCTTCTGTATTATGGCATTAAGTTTATGATACCGCAGGCCCAGTTTTCGCCGATCTTGAAGATCAACCACCGCTTCTACTACGCCAGCGTTCCCGTGAACGCCGGGCTGATGATCTTGTACCTGCTGCGTGATCTGACGAATAACGTGCTGGCTTTCCGCAGGAAGAAACCCGCGCCGCAAGGTATGGAAAGCAACGCGGGGGCATAAACGCGTAAAAAGTTGGGTAAATGCCGGTGATTACAACAACACCCGCCACATGATATGGCGGGTGTTGTTTCGTTATTTTGCGGCGTCAGTTTTCGGTGAAGTAATCCTTCAGGTCGGAAAACAGAAGCTTTCCCAGGCGCGTGATGCCGCCGTAGAGATGCTTTTGCATCAGGGGGCGGATGGCGGAAACGTCTCCCGTTTCCAGCGCAGTGAGGATGGCCTCGTGCTCGTCTACGATCTGGGAAAAATTCTTGATCTCCACGATGTCCAGCATCCGGAAGCGCGTGTAATGGCAGTTGGCGTTGCGGATGGTATCCCAAAGGTATTCCTTGTGGGTGGCGTTAAACCAGGTTTCGTGGAGCTTCGAATCCAGCTCGTAAAACTCCCGCGCGGTAAAGGTATCGCTTTTGATGAGGTTGATCATGGTGTTGTGGATATGGCGGAGGCGCTCCAGCTCCAGAATGTTGGGGATGCGCATGAAATCTTCCAGCACGAAGGTCTCCACGGCGATGCGCTGGTAGATGATCTGGTTGATAATGTTGAAGTTCATGCGCGTGACCTGCGTGCGCTTGTACGGCGTGATCGACACCAGATCGCACAGGCGGAGCTCCTGCAGCACCGAGCGGATGGGCGAGCGGGAAACGCCGAAGCGCTCGCACAGCTCGTTCTCGGAGAGGGATTCTCCGGGAGCGATCTTTAAGGTGAGGATTTCCTCTTCCAGAATGCGGAAGATCTCCCGGCTTGAGTATCGATCGGGCATGGTCAGGTACTCCTTCGGTATGGAATGAAACTTTGCCTCATTGTATCATAGGCCTGCACGAACGTCAATCATCTGTATACATAATCGCATATGAATAGTACAAACGGCCAAATGCCATTGCGCGGGAAATGAGAAAAATACAATAAAACAAAGAAACGGTCTTGTATGCAGGCGGGTGGGTATTCCGTGCAAACCCGCGCGGCAAAGCAAGCTTCGTGCGGCAAGCTGCCGATTGTTTTCCATGGGCGGCGATGGTATAATTTCCCATAGAATCCATGTCTTATGATTGGATACTTTGCGCCCTCCGGGGCGCAGAAAAGGCCGGTACGCAGCGATGAAAAAGGGATTTCGATTGCTGTCCGCAGTTTTGTCCGCGCTGTTGCTCACGTTGCTCTTTGCCATGCCCGTCGCGGCGGCAGGCGGAGGGCCCGAGGTGTGGGTCAACAACGTAAGGCTGGACGCTTCTTCGCCGTACTGGAAAAACGGGGACGCTCCCGCTTCTGCGGGCGATTGGAACGCGTATTTCGACGCCGCCACGAATACGCTCACGCTCAAGGACGCTGTGATTACGGAATCGCATATTCCCTATGGTGCGCTGATCTATGCGGACGATGCGCTGAACCTCATGCTGGGCGGCGCGAACAGCATCACCCGCACGGATGCCGTGAGTTCCTTGCTCTACGGCATTTATGCCAAGGGCGCGCTGGTCATTACCGGCGGCGGCAGCCTGGATATACTGCTGAAGGGTACGACCGGCCTTTCCATCGTCAGCGGCATGATTTCCGATGATACGATCACCGTTAATTCCGGATCGCTGTCGGTGGATCTGGACGGCTTTACCACATATGGCATTGTGGCTCCTTTTGGCGTGGTG
>CAYRPW010000124.1:0-6659 GCA_964426145.1 uncultured Oscillospiraceae bacterium | reverse complement strand
CTTCGGCGGGAAACAGAAGGAAACGGGTTGAACCGCGGGATACAGGGAGGACGGGTAACGATGCAAAGGCGTGCTTCGGCGGGAAACAGAAGGAAACGGGTTGAACCGCGGGATACAGGGAGGACGGGTAACGATGCAAAGGCGTGCTTCGGCGGGAAACAGAAGGAAACGGGTTGAACCGCGGGATACAGGGAGGACGGGGTAACGATGCAAAGGCGTGCTTCGGCGGGAAACGGCGGGAAACGAGGGGAAACGTCAAGGTACGGCCGGAATGCGGGGTTTGCGTCCCACCCCGCCAACCTGCGCCAGAGCGCCAAACCCGGTTTCTGCGCGCATGTGCGCCAGGCTTATGCGTGTGTCTGCTCTGCGCGCGGCGCTTCCCCGCTTCTATTCTTCACCGGCAGATGCATTCCTGCTCTTCACGGCAGAAGAATGGAATATCGAAATAAAGCGGTCAGTGTTTCGCCATCAACATCGACGGCGTGTACCGGCTGCCTCCTCTGGTGCGGGAAGGGGAAACGCAGGAGGACAGGATGATCGACGCGATGCTTGGACGTTACCCCTCCTGCCGTGTGTTGCTGACGCTGGGCGAAAAAGGCTCGATGTACGGGGACGCGCGGCAGCGGTTGTGGCAGCAGGCGTTTCCCGCGGACGCGCGGGACACCACCGGCGCCGGGGATGCGTTTATCGGTTACTATGTCCGGGAAATCCTGGCCGGGGCGGCGGTTGCGGACGCAATGCGCACGGCTTCGCTGGCGGCATCCATTACGGTCAGCCGCACCGGCGCGGGGCGTTCCATTCCCTATGCCAGCGAGGTGGCCGGGCAGGCAGGAAGCCCGATCGCCGGGGAGGGCGTCTAGGCCATGCGCTCGCTCGCCCGGATCCTTCTGTTCTGCACGTTGCTGGCGCCTGCGGCTGCCGCCGCGCAGACCCAGGCGGAATTTTCGGCCGCGGGTGATGGGTTTTATCACTACTGCCCGGCCGGGTTTGTGGAAAACGGGGTTGAGCACATTTATTACTGCACCAACACAACGGCGCGGGACGTGACCGATTCGATCGGGTACCGGACGGCTGTGCTGGAAAACGGCGTCCGCCGCTATGAGCCGGAGACGATCGTGCTGCGGCACACAAGCTACTGGACCGGCTGGGACACCGTGCATGTGTGCGACCCGGACGTGATCAGGGGCGTGTTTTCTTATCAAGGGGAGACGTACGCCTACCTGATGGCCTATCTGGGCTGCGCGACGACCAATTGCCAGAACAACCAGATCGGCCTGGCGGTTGCCAAGCAGCCGGGCGGCCCGTTTCTCAAGATCGCGGCCAACCCGGTCGTTCCCTTTGAGCGCGACCGTCTCACGCCCCAGCGCGACGCCCTGTTCCAATGGGGGGTCGGCCAACCCGCGCTGATCAGCATCGACAAAGCGGGTGAGGTGCTGCTCCTCTACACGGCGGGCGGGGCAGACGGAACGTATCTGTTCTGCGAGCGCTGGGATTTCAGCAACCTGGATACTCCGCAGCCTCTGGGCGAAAACTGGCGCAGCCGGGTGACCAACGCCGGGCTGACAGGCCGGGACCAGGGCGTGTCCTCGCTGAACAACGCCGACGCCATGTACGACGCCCAAACCGGGCCTATCTACCTGGTTGCGGACGGATGGCCGTGCTATGTGGAAGGGGTCGACGAGCCGGGCGACCCCACCTTCATCAGTTCCACGATCCGGGTGCTGCGTTATACGCCGGCCGTTGCGGCGGACACGCTGGCAACGCTTACGTTTCAGGAAGGCGCGTGGGAGCAGGTCGCGTCGGTTTCGTCCGCCGATACGGGGTTCCCGCGCAACCATAATCCCGGCCTTCTGCACGATGCGTACGGCTGGGCGCTTTCGAGCAATACGCTCGACGTGCTCTGCAGCGTCAGCGAGGTCAATGAAAGCAACGACAGTCTGTGGACGTATCGCATACACCGGCTCACGCTGGACCTTACGGGGCCGGGCCAGCTTTAGCGGGGCGCTGCCAGGCCCCGTACCGCGCGGCTCCCGTGCCGCACGCAGGGGGATTGCGGCTTGTCAAAGCCGCTCGGCCCATTGCTTCTTTGTTCCGTCCGCCGCGACGGTTTGGTGCAGCATGCCGAAATGCCGGCCGTCGCTATAAAAACAGTGGAAATCCGCGCCGTTGATCTGCGGATCGAAGGTGACGGTTCCCTCCGGGGTGATTTGCAGGCCGCACAGCGCCGCCATCACGCCGTACCCGGCCAGGCTTCTGGCGTAGTGATACCCGCACTCCATTTCGCTGAACGGGTTGCGGCGGATGCCGTCGTACCGTGCGCGAACGGCTTCGACAATCGAAAGTCCCTCGCCGGTGAATCCCTGCTGAATCAGCAGTGTTGCCACCTGGTATTCGATCCCGGTCCATGTTTCGTCGGAATACACGAAGGGAAACCGGGGCTTGCCGCCCCTGGGCCAGGTGCAAAGCGCCAGCCCTTTTTCATCCTCCGCGATATACAGCCGCTGCAGGCAGCCCGGCTGCCTGCCGGCAGAGAGAAAGTTGTTCGCATAAACGGCTTGGGCGGCGCTTTGCAGATGTTCCTTGGGCAGCAGGTCTCCCAGGCCGTATAAGCCGGCCAAGGTCTGGCCGAAAAGCTGGTCAGACAGGCACCCGGCGCCAAACTGGTAGGGCAGCGCGTTGATCTCGGGCAGCGCCTGCTCGTAATACGATCCGTTGAAGCAGGCATTGTCCAGCGCTTTCTGGGACACGGCGAATTTCTCCTGCGCGCGCTTGGCGGCCGCATCGTCGCCCATGGCTCCGGCCATTTTCTCCACCGCCCGCAGTGCGGCCAGATACAGCACGCCCGAGAGGGGGTTGACCCCCTGAAATTCGATGTCGTACGTATTGTGCTGCAGCGCCTCCAGCAGGCAGTCCGCGTCCGCGTCCCAGGTCTTCTCCGCATAAGAAAGGCACTTCAGCACGCCGGGATAAACGGACTCCAGAAACGCTTTGTCGCCGGATAACAGGTATTCCCGCCATGCCCGCACAATCGTGCCCAGCTGCCCGTCCGCCGCGGCGTGCATCGTAAAGGCGGGGAGGCCGAAACGCTTCTGGGCGCGGAAATTCATCTTCCCGTCCGCTTCCACCTCCAGCAGAAACTCGTTCAGCCTGGCGGAGCGCTCCATCGCCGGAAACAGCCAGGCCGCGCTCTGGGCATAGTTCCATACATGGGTGCAGGTGCCGTGGCAGCTTCCCTCCTGCTCGTGGCAGCCCTCCCAGGCAAGGAAGGTTCCCGTTTCGTCGCGAAAGCAGGTATTGCTCGTGAGCACGGTCAGGTTGTCGGCCACGGCGGAAATCACCGGCCCGGGCAGCGTGCTTTTGCGCAGCGCATCGGAAAACAGGCGGCTTCGCGCCTCCAGGCGGGGGAAATGGGCGAGGAAGTATTTTCCGGCGGCAAGCGCGCTTTCAAAACGCGTGGCGTAGTAATTTTTCATGGTTTTTCCGGGATTGTCCCCCGCAAACCAGCCCCGCGGGCGGTTTGGAACGTACCAGGCGAGAACGAACTGGAACGCGGCCGTCTCCCCGGGCGCGATGGTTTTCGTCAGCCCGGCCGAACCCACGGGATAGCCCAGAGGGCCGATGGCGCCGCGTTTGACCGTTTCCGCCCGCGCGGGGGCAAGGCCGGAAGCGCAGAAGCGATCCCAAAAATCCGTAATGCCGTCGTACCATCCGCCGCGGTACCAGAGGGGCCGGACCGGCGCGTTCGCCTCCGGCACCAGAACGGCGCTGTCGGCATACGGCAGGGCGTCCGTTTGCAGGCCGCTTCCGGTCATCAGCACGCCGCTCAGCCCGTCTTCCCGGATTTCCCTGTTTTCGCGGCGCTCGTCGGGCAGATAGTTGTCAAAGCAGTCGAAGCCCTTGAAATTGTAGATATTGGGCATGGAGGCGGCGATCAGCACCGTTGCCGGCTCTCCGCCCGTGTTTTTCACGCTGTAGCGGAAGGAAGCCGCCGGAATGCCGGAATCATCCGCGTCCAGCGGAATGAAGGGCACAAACGCTTCCAAATCAATCGACAGGGGAAGCGAATCCTCCTCAAACCGGATCCGCGCGAAGGGGAAGGCAATCTCCATCCGGGACGCGGCAAACCGGGGCAGCCCCATCACCTCCTGGGGATGGTAGCCTCTTGCCTTGTCGAAATCCGGCGGCCGCTTCGCCTCCAGCACCCGAACGTCGGTCCGGCTTCCCCAGGCGGTGCGGATGGCAAAAAAGGAATACGGAAGCTTGTTGCCCTTTGCGGGGCGGTTGAAGATTTCAAACTCCGTCAGCGCGCCGGAGGCGTGCAGCGTTATGCTGCCCGTGCCGAGCCCGCCCAGGGGAAACGCGGCAAGGGGCATGAGGTTGGTATAGGTTGCGGAACCTGCCATTGCGTTGCGCCGTCCTTTCCGATTATTGGTATCGATGTCATGATGAAACCGGAAAACCCTGGATTTTCAGCGGAATATACCGGATATGAACGCGGCCCGCTCGTGCTCTCTGCCCGTCATCATATACGTCTGCCGCTTGATTGTCAATAGATTCTCATTGCATTCGGCTCCGTATAATGCTACAATACAACCAATGAGACAAACGGACATACCCCTGTTCCTGGGATCCCCGGTGTGAACTCGATGCCGCACACAACAGCGTCGGAAGGAAGGCGAAACGATGGCCAGCATCTACGAAATCGCACAGGAGGTAGGCGTTTCCCCTTCCACGGTCGCCAGGGCGCTGCGGGGAACGGGGTACTGCAGCAAGGAGAATTACGACAAGATCATGGCGGTCGCCCAGCGGCTGCATTATGTGCCTTCCCATGCGGCGAAGTCGCTCAAGAGCAAGCGCACCAACAAGATCCTGTTCTTGATCCCCGATATTTACAACCCGTTTTATTTCGGCATGATCAAGGGCGCAAGCGACGTGCTGGACCAGTACGGGTACTATACCATCCTGTGCCATACCCGCGGGAGCCGGGAAATGGAAAAGAAGATGCTCAACAACCTGCGGGAAGGCTACGGCGACGGCATGATTTTCGTGTCGTTCGATTTTAACCGGGAAAATATCGGCGAGGTCAACGCCTGCGGCCTGCCCGTGGTGCTGACGAACAATTACCAGTCCCTCAAAGGCGAAGACCATTTCGACTGCGTGTACATCGACACCTTCGAAGGCATCTACATGTCATGCAAACACTTTATCGCGCAGGGCTTCCGCAGGATCGGCTACATTGGCGGCGATACCGCCGTGCAAACGGGCCGCGAGCGGTTCAACGGCTTCATTAAGGCCATGAACGAAGGCGGCGTGCCCATCAACCAGAAATTCCTCAAGGAGGGGGATTTCTCCGAGGCCAGCGGAGTGCGGTCGATGGAGGAGATGATCGCGTCGGGTGCGGTGCCGGAGGCGCTCGTGGTGGCCAACGACCTGATGGCCATCGGCGTCCTGAAGGTGTGCCAGCACCGGGGCCTGCGCATCCCGCAGGACGTGGCGATCATCGGCATGGACAATACGGAAATGGCCACCTGCACCACGCCGGAGCTTTCCTCCATCGACATGAAGGAGGAGGACATCGGCAAGTTTGCCGCGCAGCTTTTGATGGAGCGCATTACCAAGGGCAGAACGGAGAAACGCACCATCCGCCTGCAGCCGGAGCTGTGTATCCGCGGCTCCAGCAGCCATCCGGAATAAACCGCTGAAAATTTTCGGAAGCCGTATTGACAGGGTCGGCGGGTTCTGCTATGATTGCAGTATGACACCGATGTTACACGAGCGATTGTGTACCCGGAAAAAGAAAGAAACCGCAAGTGCATCTTGTTATTTTGGAACCGGAAACGGGCAATTATCGTTACGATCATGGTGACATCGATGTCACACCGAAGGCTTTTGGCGCAGACGAGAAGAGGTACGCTATGAATCTGGAAAATCAGAGGATCAGCCTGACGGTCAGCGATACGACGGGGGCGGTTACAAGCCTGCGGGATAAGGAAAGAAACCGGGAGTATATCGCCGGTTTCGCAGCGCCGCCCTTTCGCGTCGCGCTGGACGGGGGAATGCGGGAGGCTCCCTTCCGGTTTGTTCCGGCCGCCGGGAAGGACAGCCTTTCGCTGGTCTGGAGCTTCGATGACGCCGAGCTTGCGGCAACGGTCACGCTGCTGGACAACGGCGTCGCCTTTCGCGCCGCCCTGCGCAACCAACCGGCTTCCTGCGTGCGGGCGTTTGAGTATCCCATTTTGGGCGCGCTGGCGGATTATGGCCCGGCAGGCTACCTGGCCCATTCCTATGCCACCGGAACGCTGCTGCGCGACCCGCTTTCCTGTATTCCGGAAACCGGCGGGATGCGTTACCTGCCCTACCCGGAGTCGTTCTCCGGGGCCTCCATGCAGTTTTTCACCTATTACGAGGAAAACAAGGGCGGCCTATACTTCGCGGCGCTGGACGGGGCAGGCCACCAGAAGTGGCTCAACGTGTTCAAGGAAAACGCGGGGCTTGCCGTAAGCCATATGGCGGGCTTTGAGAATGCGGTTTGCGGCGCTTCCATCGAAATGGACTATGATTTCATCCTGCAACTGACCGGCGGCAAGGGCTGGCAGGAAGCCGCATCCATCTACAAACGCTGGGCCGTTCAGCAGCCCTGGTGCGCGCAGGGCCCGGCC
>CAYRPW010000123.1:0-6703 GCA_964426145.1 uncultured Oscillospiraceae bacterium | reverse complement strand
CCCGCGAAGGGGTATGCGGGCAGCGAATACGTGGGCTTTCAGATCTTCGCCAAGATTTTCAGGGACGCGGATTTTCTGCGGGCGCTGAAAAACTCCCTGGTGTTCAACGTGCTGGACCTTGCCATCGGGTTTCCGATTCCCATCCTGCTGGCGCTCATGCTCAACGAGCTTCGCTTCCGCCGCTTCAAGCGGGTATCCCAAACCGTGCTCTACCTGCCGCATTTTTTAAGCTGGGTGATCATCGCCAGCGTGTCGTACACGCTGTTTCGGCCGACCACGGGGCTTGTCAACATCGCGCTGATCAACGCGGGATTGGTTGAGGAAGGCATCCCCTTCCTGACGGAAAAGTTCCACTGGGCGGTTACGTATCTGCTGATGGCCGTATGGCAGAACATGGGCTGGGGAACCATCATCTTTCTGGCCGCCATCACCGGCATCAACGCGGAGCTTTACGAAGCCGCCACCGTGGACGGCGCTAACCGTTTCCGCAAGATCTGGCACGTTACCCTGCCGGGCATCCGCGGCACCGCCGTAACGCTGCTGATTTTGAACCTCGGGCGGATCATGGGTTCCAATTACGAACGCCTGTCCTCGTTTGGAAACGTGCTCGTCAAGGATTACCAGTACCAGCTTGCCATCTACATTTATGAGAAGGGCCTGGCCGGAGGCAACTTCTCCAACGCAACCGCCGTGGGCCTGTTCCAGTCGCTTCTGGGGTTCATCCTCGTCCTCCTGGCGGACCGGTTTGCCAAAAGCCTTGGCGAATCGGGCCTGATTTAGGAGGTGGGGGCATGCATAGGCAAACGGCAAAACCGCTGCGCGGCTCCAACGGCGCGCGCACCCGCCTGAGCATCGGCGACGTGGTCATCGTCGCGGTCGTCGTTCTGCTCTGTCTTACGTGCATCCTTCCGTTTGTGCACATCGCGGTCAAATCCGTTTCCGGCAATTCCGCGGTGCTGGCCAAAAGCGTCACCCTGTGGCCCAAGGACGTTACCCTGGAAGCCTATGTCACCATCTTTCACGACGGCCAGCTGACCCATTCCATGCTCTACACGGTGCTTGTCACCTTCCTGTTTACCGTCATCGGGATGATCATCACCGTCTGCGCCGCGTATCCGCTGTCGCGCAAAAGGCTGCTGGGCCGCAACTTCTTCGCGCTGATGATCCTGTTCACGCTCTACTTCTACGCGGGGCTGATCCCCGAATACCTGCTCCTCAAAAGCCTCGGCCTGATCAACAAAATGTGGGTGCTCATCCTCCCGCTGTCCTTTTCCCCGTTTAATATGCTGATCATGAAAAGTTTCCTGCAGACCACCATTCCCGATAGCCTGGAGGAGGCCGCGTTTCTGGACGGGGCCAGCAACTTCCAGATCCTGTTCAAAATCATCCTGCCGCTGTCAAAGCCCATCCTCGCCACACTTTCGCTGTTTTACGCGGTGGGCCGCTGGAACGCCTACGCGGACGCCCGGTACTTCATCACCAAAAAGGCGCTCCAGCCCATCCAGTATCTGCTGAGCAACATGGTGCTCAACTCCGGCGCGGACGCGGTCAGCATTTCCGAGGGCATGGCCGTGCAATCCACCCCGGAAGTGCTCCAGGCCGCCATGGTGATGTTTGCCACCCTCCCCATTATCTGTCTGTACCCCTTCGTGCAGAAGCACTTTGTGCAAGGTGTGATGATCGGCGCTGTGAAAGGCTGATCTTCATCATAAAAAGAAAAGGAGCGAACAACATGAAAAAATGGTTAACCACCCTGCTCGCCGTGGTTATGGTTCTCAGCATGATCCTGCCTGCGGCAGCGCTGGCTGAAGAAGCCAAGCCCGCAGCCGGCGGCACGATCGCCGCGGAGCCGTTTGCAGAGAACGTCAAGATCACGGTTCCCGTTTACGACCGTTCCAAGGAAGGCTATCCCCCCGTTGACAACAACTACTGGACCCAGTGGGTGCAGTCCGAATTCGGCGATAAGTACAACGTCACCGTCGAATACGTGGCCATCCCCCGCGGAGACGTGATGACCAAGTATTCCCTGCTGATCGCGGCCGGCGAAACCCCCACGATCCTCATGGAATACGACTATCCCAAAGTTGCCCAGTGGGCCAGCGACGGCGCCATGCAGGTGATTGATCTGGACGCGTTTGCCCAGGTTGCGCCCACCTACTACGCGGCGATGGTCGCCAATAACCAGCTCGGCTACACCGACATCGGCGGCGAAACCTACTTCGTGCTGACCGAGCGGCCCTACTACAACACCACCTTCACCTATGTGGACATGTATCGCAAAGACTGGCTGGACGCGCTTGGCATCGCCACGCCCACCAACTATGCCGAATACGTTGCCGCCATTCAGGCCGTGCAGGCCGCCTATACGGAACACCCGCTGGGCCTGATGATCCCCAAATCCGCGTACGTCACCAACTTCGCCTTCCGCGACTACCCCGTGGACGAAGCCGAATGGGCCATGTACTCCAGCCTCGGCACTGCGAGCCTCAGCTGGGAACCCACCTACAAGCTCCTGAAGCGGCAGAACGCCGAATACAATTTGGGTTTCTACTCCCCCGAGTATGAACTCGACCTCGCCGAACTTTCCGGCGGCGGCGGCGCTTCCCAGTGGCAGACGGACTTCATCAACGGCAAGAGCTTCCGTTACGGCGGCTATATGTCCGCCAACGTCGCCTGGCTGACTGCGTTTTATGAAAACAACCCCGAGGCCGAACTGGCCGTCGTGCCCCCGGAATGGGCGCTCGAGGCGGGCGTTGTGGATTATCCGCAGTTCCGCGCAGACAACCCCTTCGGCATGATCGTGGGCTTCTCCTCGCTTGCCACCCCCGACCAGCTGAAAGCGGCCTGGATGTACCTGGAGTGGATGGCGCAGCCGGAAACCCTGGCGGTGCTTGAAAACGGCATCGAAGGCGTTACCTATACGCTCAACGACGCCGGCCTGCCCGTGGTCAACGGCGATTACCGCGGAACGGAAATGCTCAACCACAACATGAACATCGACATGACCTGCGTCGTGCACGCCTCCAAGAAAGTCGGCACCATCGAGCAGACCATCGCGGCCATCGCGCCCCAGGGCCTGCCGCAGGACTTCACCCAGGCTTTGATCGACAACTACTATGCCCTCAAGGAAATCGCAGACAACGGCTGGGCTTATTCCGACCCGGTGTTCGCCGTTGCGATTGCCAGCGAGAGCGAATTCAACGCCACGCTTCTGAGCCTGTACCAGGAATACAGCGTACAGCTCACCAAGTGCGCGCCTGAAGAATTCGACGCACTCTACGCCGAGCTGAGCCAGAAGTATCTGGACGCCGGCTACCAGGCCATCATCGACGAGCGCCTGGCCGCGTATAATGCGGGCGGCACCACCAAGCTTCCCGTGCACGAGTAAACGGTAGCGTAAGTAAAGCCGGGACGTCCCCTTCGCTCCCGATGGACAAGGGGGCGTCCTTTTGGCTTCGGATGCGCACGGGTTTCAAATTTCCAGCGTTGGAAAACCGAAGGAGACCGCATGAAACTGGATGTAAACCGTGAAACACTGCCCGACGTCATCGGGGCAGTGGTGCAAAAAACCATGGAGATGGATCTGCCGTGGGACTGGCCCTGCGGCGTGGCTTATTACGGCGTCGCCCGGGCGTTTGAGGCAACGGGGCGGCAGGAGTTCCTGGAGCTTTTAAAAACGCGCGTGGATCAGCTGATCGCGCTTTCGCTGCCGCACTGGACGGTGAACACCTGCGCCATGGGCCACTGTCTGCTCACGCTGCATCAGGCGACGGGGGACGAGCGCTATCTGCAAATCGCGGCGCAAAAAATCGACTACTTACAAAACCATGCGCTGCGCTTCAACGACCGGGTGCTGCAGCATACCGTTTCCGTGAAGAACGATTTCCCGGAGCAGGCGTGGGCGGACACGCTGTTTATGGCCGCCTATTTCATGCTGCGCTACGGCGTGTACACGGGCGATCAAGCGCTTGTGCACGACGCGCTGCACCAGTACGCGCGGCATATCGAATATTTACAGGATCAAACCACGGGGCTTTGGTACCACGGGTATAACAATCTCAGGAAAGACCATATGTCCGGCTTCTTCTGGGCGCGCGCCAACGCGTGGGCGGCCTACACCATGGCGATGGTCAGGCACACGCTTCCCGAGCCGTACCTGTATCCGCCGTTTATGGATATCGACTGTTCCGTTCGCGATCAGCTTGCGGGGCTGAAAAAGCTGCAAACCGAGGGCGGCCTCTGGCGCACGGTGCTGACCGATCCCGAAAGCTACGAAGAGGTTTCCGCCTCCTGCGGGATTGCCGCCGCGATGATAGAAAACGAAAATCCCCTGCATACGCCCTATGTGCGGAAGGCCTATTCCGCCGTTTTGCAAAACATCACCGCGGACGGGCGGGTGACGAACGTTTCCGGCGGCACCGCCGTGATGAACGACCTGGAAGGGTACCGCCGCATCTCCCGCAGCTGGACGCAGGGATGGGGGCAGGGGCTTGCGCTGGCGTTTCTGGCGGCAATCGTGAAAACGGAGGAATAACGGCATGGACGACCTGAAAAGCGGCAGCTTCACCCTGCCCGGCGAGGCGGGCTATGAAACCCTCACGCTGTCGCTTGCCAAGCGCTGGGGCGCCGATGCCATCCGGGACAGCGACGGAACCACCCTTTCGCCGGATATTCTGGCGGCGGGGTTTTCCATCTATAAAACGATATGCCCGATCCGCGGGCATAACCGCTGGATCCGGCGGCACCCGCAGTGCCGCCAGCAGTGCATCCTGTGCACCGCGCCGCGCGTATGCACCGGCGAAACGCTTCGCGTGCCGCTGACGGCGGATTTTTTTGCGGAGCAGCTTGAGGTGAACGCCGGCCCCGATGCCTTTCCCCGCTGGCAGGTGTTCGACCGCACCGCGGGCGCGCCGCTTGCAGCCGGGGACTGGGAATACGAGGCCCAAACGCAGAGCGTTTTGGTGCATGGCAGCGCATGGCACAGCTACACGGTCAGCTTTTTCGCGTGGCGCATCTGGGAAGAGATCTCCATGTACAACCACACCACCAACCGCTGGGAGGCCGAGCACCAGTTGCAGCTGGACCCCGTGCATCCCGAGGCGCAGGCCTACCTGAAGGAATGGCTTGCCGCGTGGTGCGAGGAAAACCCGGCGGTCGACATCGTGCGGTTTACGTCGCTTTTCTATAATTTCGCGTGGATCTGGGGGTCCGACCCGCGCAAACGCACGCTGTTTTCGGATTGGGCCAGCTACGACTTTACCGTGAGCACGGAGATGCTTGCCGCGTTTGAACAAGAGACCGGCCGATGCATGACGGCGGAGGACTTCATCCGGGGCGGCAGGCGCAGCCCCGGGCACGACGTGCCCGGCGAGGCCATGAAGGCCTGGATGGCCTTCGTGCAGCGGTTTGTTTGCCGCCTGACCCGGGAGCTTACCGACGTCGTACACCGGTACGGCAAAAAGGCCTACGTGTTTTATGACGACAGCTGGATCGGCATGGAGCCGTACAACGGCAGCTTTCCGCAGATGAATTTCGACGGGCTGATCAAATGCGTGTTCTCGGGGTTCGAGGTGCGCCTGTGCGCCGGGGTGCCCGTGCCGGTGCACGAAATCCGCCTGCACCCCTATCTGTTCCCGGTGGGGCTGGGCGGCGCGCCTACCTTTATGGAAGGCGGCGATCCCGGCCGCGACGCGAAGGATTACTGGCGGCAGGTGCGCCGCGCGCTGCTGCGCTGCCCGGTGGAGCGCATCGGCCTGGGGGGGTATCTGCACCTGACCGAAGGGTTTCCGGAGTTTGCGGACTGCGTGGAAACGATCGGCGGGGAGTTCAGAGGCATCAAGGCGCTGCACGCCGCGGGCAGCGTCCATGTGCTGCCGTATACGGTCGCGGTGCTTACCGCGTGGGGCAAACTCCGGTCCTGGACGCTGTCCGGGCATTTTCACGAAGTGGCCGACCATGATCTCATGCATATCGTCGAATGCCTGGCGGGGCTTCCCCTGCACGTTACTTTTATCGATTTTGAAGACGTCAAAAGCGGCGCGCTGCAGGGTGTGGAAGCCGTAATCTGCGCGGGGCGCAGGGGCACGGCGTGGAGCGGCGGAGAGCTTTGGAGCGACGTGCAGGTGGTGGAAGCCGTTACGGCGTTCGTATACCGGGGCGGTACGCTCCTGGGCGTGAACGAGCCTTCCGCCGCGGAAGGGTACGCAAACAAGCTGCGCCTGTCCGATATCCTGGGCGTGAATTTGGGCGAGCACAGCTGCCATGGAAATTGGCAGTACGACGTTCGCACGCCGGAAGCGGTGGCCGCGCTCGGCGCCGCCGTACCCGCGCACGGTACGGCGTATCTGGATTCGCCGGATACCGAAGTCTGGCTTGCGCGGGAAGGGAAACTTGCGCTCACCCGCCGCGCGTTTGGCAAGGGGCAGGGCATTTATGCGGGCGGCTGGCGCTACGGCGCGCAAAGCGCGCGGCTGCTTTTATGGCTGCTGACGGGCAAGGCCGCGCACGATACGCTCCCCGATACCCCGTTTGTGGACTGCGCCTGGTATCCCAAGGCGGGTAAACTGGCGCTCTCCAACCAGACGTCCGTACCGCAGAGCGGCACCGTGGTCATCGGCGGAAAAACCATCGCTTTCCGGGTGGACGCGGACGCGATGCAGATTTTGGATGTGTAAGGATCAATTCAACAGGCTGCCGGTTTCCC
>CAYRPW010000122.1:0-6722 GCA_964426145.1 uncultured Oscillospiraceae bacterium | reverse complement strand
TTGAGCAGGTTGGCTTCCAGGCCGCTCAGCTCCGTCAGCGTGCTGACCTGGCACAGGCAGTTGGTCACGGGGCGGGTTGCGTCCAGCGCCTTCACGCGGTCAAACAGCTGCCGCGCGGTGTGATAGCCGTCGAGCCGTCCGTCCCGCTCCGGGATCTCGTTGCCCGTAGACCACAGGATCACCGACGGATGCCGCCGGTCGCGCAGGACCATGGAATCCAAATCCTTCTGCCAGTCGGCCTCGAAGAACTGATGATAATCGTAGGGGTTTTTGCCCTCGCGCCACACGTCGAACGCCTCGTCCATCACGTACAGCCCCAGGCGGTCGCACGCCCGCAGGAACGCCGGGGCGGGCGGGTTGTGCGCGCAGCGCACGGCGTTGAAGCCGGACGCTTTCAAAAGCTGCGCCTTGCGCTCCTCGGCGCGGTCGAACGAGGCTGCGCCCAGCAGGCCGTTGTCGTGATGCACGCAGCCGCCGCGCAGCTTCACGGCCCGGCCGTTGATCAAAAGCCCGCGGGCATGGTCCAGCGCGATAGTGCGGATGCCCAGCGGTACGGCGGCTTCGTCAACCGGCGTTCCGTTTTTCAAAAGGCGGCATCGAAGCGTATACAGGTACGGCGTTTCGGCGCTCCAGGCAAACGGTTCCCCAAGCGTCATGCGGTGGGTTGTTTCGCCCGCGCAAACGGCTTCACGCCCCGTATATACGGGTTCCCCGTCGGCGTTCGCGAGGGTAAACTCCACCGCGCAGCCTTCCGCGCAGCCCATGACCCCCGCCCGCAATACAAGCGACGCCGTTTCTGAAAGCGACAGGGTTTCCGCCGTAAGCCCCCAGGGGCTGAACCCGCAGCCCGAAGGCGCGGTGTGCAGCCAGACATGCCGGTATATGCCCGCGCCGGAATACCAGCGGGCGTCGGGCCGGGCGTTGGCGTACACGTTCACCTGCAGCCGGTTCGCCCCGGGCCGGGCGGCGGCGGACAGGTTGACGAGAAAGCCGTTATAACCGTAACGGTTGGTATGGATCAGCTCCCCGTTCAGGCGCACCTCGGCGTTGCAGTACACGCCTTCAAACTCCAGCACCGCAAGGCCTTCGCCCGCAAGCTCCACAACCCTTTCATAATAAAGCTCCGCGCCCGGGAAAAACCCCCCGGAAGCGCCGCAGGCCGCGTCGGGGCGGCGCGGCATGGTGATCGACCAATCATGCGGAAGGTTCACCTTCGTGACGGCCGCTTGCCCGGCCGGCCCGCCGCAGGAGAAATCCCATCCGTCGTCAAGTTTTCGCGTGATCATCCCCCGATAACGCCTCCCTTTTGGCAAATGCGCCGGCGTACGCGCCCTTACGCGGAGACCGCCAGCGCGAGGCCCCGGCCCTGCTGCCCCACGGCGCAGTAAAAATGATGCACCCTGCCGTTCCAGAAAACCAGAAACGGCTTGTGCGCAAACGTTTGATCCAGCGGCAGGGACGGCGCGACCAGCGGTTCGCCCTCCCAGCGGGTCCAGTGCAGCAGATCGCGGCTTACGGCAAAGGTATCGTAGGCCGTGGGTGCGCCGTTTACGGCGCAGGCCACGAAGAAGTGCATCACCCAGAGGTCCTCAAAGCGGATGATTTGCGGATCGCCCGCGATATGCCAGGCCGTATCCGGCCTGCCGCTTTCCACCACGGGGCCGCTTCCCAGGCGCCGCCAGCGCAGCAGATCGTCGGACACGGCGACGCCGATTTTCTCAATGGAAAACGCGGGGCCTTTGGCGTTATAGTACATGAGGAATTCCGCGCCCAGCGTTTTTTCCCGGTCTCTGATCACGAAGCTCTTGTACAGCGTTTTGCGCTCGAACTCGCGGGCGTCGGCGTCGGTGTGCGCCATGACCGGCCTGGGATGCCGAAGCCAGGGCCGCGCGGTTTCCAGGCTCACCGTGCTTGCCATGCCGATCTGAAGCGGGTCGGGCTCATAGCCGGGCAGCGCGTTGCCGAAATAGCTCATCCAGTACCGGTCCCGAAACCTTTCAGGCGCATGGGAGCCGTCCCAGGCCGGGTCCAGCAGCGCGATGCCGCCGTCCGCCTGGAGTGCGTCCCAGCCCGCATAGGACTGCGGCAGAACCGCCCCCATGGGCTCCCAGCGCAGCAGATCGGCGCTGCGCGCCATCCAGGTTTCATAGCCCTTGCGTTCGTCCGAAACGGCCGCGTTGTGGCGGGCATACAGCATGCGCCACTCGCCGCAGGCGCGAAACACCGAGCAGCAGTCGATGGCCGCGTTTTCCTCGCGCAGGACAAACCCGAGCTTAACCGGGGTTTTCATGGCTTGGTAGACGCGTTCCAGGTCGCGTTTTTCTACGTTCATCCTCGCATGCCCGCCCTTCGGCTTTGCAGCGGCGTTTACAGGAAACGCGCTTATTCCGTTTGCCCGTCCCGGATTAAAATTTCCCGGCAGCAGCGGTTGTTGTAATCGTTGCCCTCGGGCGGGTAGCAGTTGCCCACGAACATCAGCGCCATGATGGTATGATAGCCGCCGGTTGCCGTCCAGGTTCTCTTGCAGCCGGTGCCGGATACGTCGTAAACCGGGGCGTTGACGGGAAGGCGCAGCGCCTCGCCGGGCCTGAGCACCGGGACGGTGGCGTAGATGCGCCCGATGCGAAGATCGCCGTCCAGCAGGATATCCACCGTGGCGGTCACGTTGGGCGGCGTCGGCGCGCTTCCGACGTTGCGGAGTGCGGCCGAAAACCTGAGTTCGCTCCCGGCTTTCGCCTCGCCCGCAAACCCGATTTCCTCCACGGCCAGATCCCAAACCGGGGGTTCGTAAAAGCGCTTCTGCGGCGCAGGGCCGGGGCATGCGGCAAGCATCTGCGCATCCGGCATGAATTCATAAGTCGCCACCGCCATGGCAGGCACGGCGCACCCAAGCGCCTTGCCGCCGCAGCGCAGCACGAAGTTCTGGTCCGCCCCGGTCTGGTTGACGGTCACGACCGCGATGGTTCCGTCCCCGTCCTGAAAAGCCGCTGCCGTCACCCACCTGGGATGGCCGTAGCCGCAGCCGATCCGCCGCATGCCCCGCCGCAGGAATTTGGAAAACTGGGCGAACAGCCCGTAGGAGCCGCCCGTTTGCCAGTCGTTGCCGTCCGCCGGGTCGTTGTTGATGAGGCTCGCGGACGGCCGTCCCCTGCGCGGCGTTTTATAGTCGAACACCGCGCCGGCCAGCTGATGCGGGCCGCCGTAACTGTCCTCAAAGAAGGACCACAGGATGTAGCAGCGCGCCCCGTAGCGCAGCTGGCGCAGCAGCTCGTCCATCCCGGCGGGGTCGGACACCGTTTTTTCGGTGCTGTACAGCGGCATATCCGGATACAGCGTTTCGTATTTGGCAAGCACCGCGGGGTCGCCCCGGTAGGGGTGAAAGGCAACGCCGTCGATCGCACGGCGGGCCTCGTCGTCCGAAAGCAGCGGATCCACAAACACGTCCGCCATATCGTAGTTATGGTCGTAAGCCCAGATTTGGGTGCCGATCCCGTGCGCGTCGAACTCGCTGCGCAGCGCAAGCAGCACGGGCTTTTGCAGCCGCCAGGTAAACCGGGTGCAGGGCGTGCCCCGGTTGTTGTTGGGAAAATCGCTGGACATGGGCTCGTTCTGCGTTGTGATGGCATACAGGTCGATCCCCTGGGCGGCGAACGCCTGCACCGCCATGCGCAGATAGCGGGCGTACACCTGGGCGCACTCGGGCCGGAAAATGCCGCCGATGATGCTGTCGTTGTTCTTCATCCAGCCCGGCAGGCCCCACACGGTGGCCAGAAGCAAAACGTTTGGGTAGCGCTCCTTCACACGCCGCAGCAGCGCAAAAAAGCCGCGGTCCACGTCCTTTTGCACGGAGAAATGGGCAAGTTCCCAGTCTTCCTCGCCCTCGGGCATATCGTCATACGTGTAGAAATCAAAATTGCGCTCCCAGTCGGTGGAGGCGAAGGGCACCCGCATGAAGTTCCAGCCCGCGCCGCGTTCCGGGCTGAACAAAAGCTCCAGCACCCGGTCCTGCTGGGTTTCGTCCATGCGCAGGAGGTTGTACACGTCGGTATCCGTCCAGTTGCCGCCGAAGCCCAGAATGGGCTGGCCCTTCTTCGACGGATCCAGCACGATGGTGTTGTCGTCGGGTTTCGTGCCGGCAGGCTGAAACGCGCCGGCCGGGAGCTGCGCCAAAACCCTGGTCTTATCCAGCGTCGAAACATGGCAGGTGACAGCGGTCATGGGGTTTCCTCCTCACGCAATCCGAACGTATAGTGGATCGGCAGCCAGATTTTCATATCGCTGAAGCCCCGGTTATCCCAGGCGAAGTAGGGGATCATCCGGAGGCTTTCCTTGCGAAGCCCCGTGGTGCGCAGCGGCTGGTAGAGCGCGTTGGGATCGCTCTGCGGCGAGCGCACGGCAACGGCCGCGTCGCAGCGCAGGGCGACTACCGGCACGCCCGCGATCTCGCAGGGTTCCTCAACAAACCGCGCGTCGGACAACAGCATCAGCCCGTCCAGCCCGCTCTGCGGCAGATCGTGCCCCTCGGCGCAATAGACCAGCGGCCCGCGCATCACGCATACCTGCGCGGTGTCTTCCTCCACCTTTTCGTGCGCCTCCATGTACCGCGCCGGCATATCGAACCGAACCTCCACGGCCGCGTTTTGCCCGCCGGGCACGGCGATTTCCACAAAGGTATCGGCATCGGCCGCGGTAAGTTGCCGCCGCACGCCCGCGTAGGCAAGCGTGCCGCCGTCCGCCCAGCCCGGCACCCGCACCATGAGGGTGAAGGGCACGTCGCTTTTCACATCCTGCACCGTGAGCGAAATATCGCCGTTCCAGGGGTAATCGGTCGTCTGCACCAAGGTGAAGGCCGCGCCGTTATGCAGCCGGATGTCGGCCTCGCTTGCGCCGTACAGGCCGCACCAAACCGTATCCGCGTTCACCTGATAGAGGTACTCCACGCTCTGGGGAATGCTGCGGGAAACGTTGGTGGGGCAGCAGAAACACTGGAACGAGTCGCTGCGCTCCACCGGCCACATCAGGGGGTAATCCAGCGTTTTGGTGCGCCGCAGCATGTTTTCGTAAAAGTACTTCTTTCCGTCCAGGCTCACGGCGGCCAGCACCAGGTTGTAGTAGGTGCGCTCGATCAGATCCAGATACGCCGCCCTGGGGTCCCGCAGGAACATGCGGTACGTCCAGAATATGTTGCCGATCGCGCCGCAGGTTTCGTTATACGCGGTGACGTTGGGCAGCTGGTATTCGTACCCGAACGCCTGGTGCACGTACTGGGCGTTGAGCAGAAGCCCGAACGGCGAGGTGCCCGTGTACAGCGCGCCGCACCCGCCGTTGATATAAATCTTGGCGGACGTCAAATTCTGCCAGCAGCTGTCCAGCACCGGGGCCAGGGTTTCGTCGCCCGTTTCGAGGTACAAATCGGTCACGCCCGCGTACAGGTAGGTGGAGCGCACGGCGTGGCCCACGATCTTGCGGTGCTCCCGCAGCGGTATGCGGTCCTGGTTATCGTCGGTTCCGTTTCGCACCATATCCCGCAGGGCGATGGCCGTGATCCCCATTTCGCGGTACAGCTCGTCCCCGGTTTCGCGGTACAGCTCGAACAAACCCATGTAATGGCTGGGGCAAACCGCCGTCTGCGCCTTGCCCTCCTCCAGGATTCCCCGGTACATGGCGTTAAGATAGGCCGCGCAGCGGCGGGCGACGGCAAGGAAGCTGTCCTTGCCCGTGACCCGCTTGTGCATGCAGGCCGCCGTGAACAGATGGCCGAAGTTGTACTCCTCAAAGTCGTTCACATCCCCGTGGCGCACCGTGCCGTTGGACAGGCGCTCCCCGATGATCTGCTTGGTGGAAATATAGCCGTCCGGCTGCTGGGCCGCGGCGATCAGCGCGATATACGAATCCAGCAGGCGGTCGGTTTCCGCATCCCTGCGCTGGGCATAGGAATAGATCATGCCCTCCATCAGCTTATAGAAATCGCCGTCGCCGTAGGGCGTGCCGCGGAACTCACCGTCGCTGAGCCCGGCGGCGATGCGGAAGTTTTCCACCTGATGAAAGAAGCTGTCGGGATCGGCAAACACGGACAAAATATGCGGGATGGTCGCGTCCGCGCAGGTATGGAAGCGGTCCAGCCAGAAGCCGGGCCGCCAGCGCACGGCGCCGACCGGCAGCGGCCAAGCCTTGGCGTTTTGGCTTTTGCGGGTGTCAGCCAGCATGGCGGGATGCCCTCCTTTTTTCTTGCACAAGCGTCTGCGCCGCCCGAATGATTTCTGCGGCTTTGATGCCGTAATGGTCCAGCAGCGCGTTGGCGTTCCCCGAACGGGGATAGAGGTCCTGAAGCCCGATGCGCGTCACCCTGGCGGGCGCCTTTCAATCCAGCCGCCTCAATCAACCGTCCCGCATAATCTCCCGGCGGGTTCTTGAACATGGAGCCCAGGCTGGCGCCCGGCGGCTGAGTCTGGCGGCGGCGAGCGGCAAACTCGTCCATCTTTGCCTGCACGGCTTCCGGCGTGCTTTGCTCCAGCTTCATGCGAGCTGCCAAAATCACCGCCTTAGGCCCCGATTCTCTTTTTAATGCGCTGCTGCGGTACTCATACGCCATCTGGTCAACCGTCCAATCCTGTCTACCCATAGTAGGGTGCAAGATTTCTGCCACAAGCAGGTTGCCGTGCATATCCCCACCATGGGCCCCGGCATTCGCATCAACACCGCCAAACTTGTCGCAATCGCGT
>CAYRPW010000121.1:5565-6743 GCA_964426145.1 uncultured Oscillospiraceae bacterium | reverse complement strand
CTCGGCGCCACGCTCCAGCGCTATTTCCAACAGTATATCTGCGGCAGCTTTGGCATCGTTATGCAGGAGAACCGTTTCGATATCGTCGTCATCCATTTTATTGAACAGACCGTCCGAGCATAGAAGCCAGACGTCGCCGTACATTTTCTTGATTTGCAGTAAATCCACTTCGATCACCGGCGACGTACCCACGGCGCGTGTGATGACGTTTCGGTATGGGTGGTTTCTCGCTTGCTCGGCTGTGATTGAGTGATTTCTAAGCATCTCCCCGACATAGCTGTGATCTGTGGTAACGCAAGAAAGCTTTCCGCCGCGCATCAGATAGGCGCGGCTATCCCCCACATGCGCAATGAGCACCTGTTCGCTCGTTTCCCAAAGCAGAGTGAGAGTCGTGCCCATACCCTTCAGCGCGGCGTCGGATCGCTGCGTTTCATAAATACGCCGGTTGGCCGCTTCCACGCCGATCCGCAGCGTATTCACCGACGGCTTTTTATTGGTCAACATCGTTTCGACGACTTGCACGGCCATGTTGCTGGCCGTTTCGCCGCCCAGATGTCCGCCCATACCGTCGGCGACGCCGAAAAGGTTATTTTTTATCAAAATCGCATCTTGATTGGTTGGCCGAACCAACCCCCTATGCGTTCTTGAATAAACTTGCACGGCGCACCTCTTTTCGCAGTCGCTGAGAACGATATGGTTAAATGATATCAGCTTTGCCCTGTTCTTTCAAGTAATGATTGCGCAGCTGCCCGCACGCTCCGTCCAAATCACGGCCCATTTCTCTCCTGATTGTCACTGAAACGCCCTTTGACTCCAACGTTTCCATAAACTGCCGGATTGCCTGCGCTGAGGCCGGTTTAAGCGGGCTTTCCTTGACCGGGTTGAGCGCGATCAGGTTGACGTGGCATTGCAACCCGGCAAGCAGTGCGGCAAGTTCCAGCGCATGGGCAGGCGCCGCGTTTAATTTATCAATCATCGCATACTCGATCAGTATACGTCTCCCCGTCTGTTGAATGTATCGCCGGACCGCTGCCATCAATTCTTCCATGGGATACAGCTTTGCAATCGGCATGATCTGTTTTCGAATCGCATCGTTTGGTGCATGCAGGGATATGCTCAGCGTCAGACCCAATCCCTCGCCCGCCAGCTTGTCTATTTTCGGCACGATTCCGCAGGTG
>CAYRPW010000121.1:3754-5532 GCA_964426145.1 uncultured Oscillospiraceae bacterium | reverse complement strand
CTTAAAGAAATCGACCGCATTCCGATATTGACCCCGCCCGGATGGTTGACCAGCTTGAGAAACTGCACGACATGCTCATAATTATCCAACGGCTCGCCGCTTCCCATCAGTACGACATGCCCGACTTTACCTCGATCCCCCAGGAACTGGTTGGCAAGGATAATCTGGCAGAGCATCTCGCCCGCCGTTACATTGCGAATGCATCCGTTTTGGGTACTGGCGCAGAAAGCGCACCCCATCCTGCAGCCGATCTGCGTGGAAATGCACAGCGTATATCCGTAATGATATCGCATCAGCACGCCTTCTACGATGTTGCCGTCCAAACACCGGAAGAGAAATTTCACGGTTTCGTCTTGGGCGGATTCATAGGTTTCCGCAACCGTCATGGGGAAATCGACGGCTTCCCTGGCAAGGGTTTCCCGCAATACAAGCGGTAAATTGCTCATTGCCGCAAACGGGATGCCTCGATGAAGCCAGCCGAAAATCTGCCCGGCGCGGTAAGCGGGTTGGCCAAGGGAAACCAGGATTTCCTTCATCGCATCCGGCAAATCGCCGAGCAGTTCATGTTTTTGCGGCATATTCAAGCCTTTTGCCTTTGCATTTTCGCTATGAAAAAGCCTTCCACCTGATCCCGGTACGGGAATAGCTGTAATCCGTATTCCGTTTGTTCTTGCCGGAAGCTCTCCGGAAAGCTTTTGGGTAGCGGCTGCACGGAGAATGCCGGGTGTGCGCTTAGAAATTCCCGTATTTGGCCGGCGTTTTCTTCGGGAAGAAGGGAACACGTGGAGTAAACCAGCGTTCCGCCGGGCTTGACGAGTTTGGATACTGCTTGCAATAGATTCCTTTGCAAGTCGACAATCGGAACGATGTCGGTTTCCTTCAGCCGGAATTTGAGGTCCGGCTTTTCGTGCATCACGCCCAGCCCCGTACAGGGCGCATCCAGCAATACCGCGTCCAGACTATCCTCCATGTCCGGTTTGGGAAGCGTTGCATCCCGCACGGAGATGCGGAGATTTTCCAGTTTCAGGCGTTTTCTCATCGCTTCGATCAGCGCGGCTCTTTTCTCGTGAAGCTCCCAGGCAAACACACGACCGGTGTCCTGCATGGTCTCCGCGATATAGGCGGCTTTTCCTCCCGGCGCGGCGCACGCGTCCAGGATGCGCATGCCTGGCTTTGCTTGTATTGCTTCCGCAGCCATCATGCTGGATTGGCCTTGAATGGAAAAGTTGCCATTCTGGTAATCCGAGTCCGATTCGATATCCACAGCGCCGCCGACGAGATAGGCATGCGGCGCAACGCCGCGCTGCCATTGCCAGGGCTTGTTCTGCAATATCGCTTCGAACGCCGGGTCAGTCAGCCGGATCATGTTCGGGCGCACAACCATGAAGTGATCGGTTTGCTCGCGCATAATGATCGCTTCCGCGGTTTCCTCTCCATAGGCCGAAACCAGCTTTTCAATCAGCCATACCGGCATGCTTCCCATGATATGCAGGTATTGTTTCAGATCGTCCTCCCGTTTCGGCCAGGGAAGCTCGTCTTTCCTGCGGGCCAGATTGCGAAGCACCGCGTTGATGAAACCCGAAGCGCCTTGCATATTTAGGATGTGCGCAAGCTTTACGCCTTCGTTTACGGCGGCGCTGTCGGGCACGCGCTGGTGAAAAAGAATCTGACAGGCGCTCAGGCGCAGGATATCGCGCTGAATTAAGTCGCCCGTCGGCCGATCCATGAGGAAATCCAGCGCGAAGTCAATTTGTTCCTGCTTCTCCAGCGTTGTGTAG
>CAYRPW010000121.1:0-3744 GCA_964426145.1 uncultured Oscillospiraceae bacterium | reverse complement strand
ACGATGCTCGTAACCAGCCGGCGGTCGTTTGAGGCAAGCCTGCTCTCCCGAAGCCGGTTTTGAATGGCCAGCGAGGCGTATGCGCCTCTTTCGTGAATGTCCAGCAGAATATCCAGCGCAACCAGCCGCGCGTTGGGCGGAAATTTGGGGTTCATACGTTAGCCTCTTTCAACGGTTTTCCAACCGATATGGAATGTCCGAGCAAAAAGGCTTTGGCTGCCATTCGCTTTGCGTTTGGGGCTTGGATTTCCGTCAGTTCCAGCGCGCCGTACCCCGTGGAGATAACCAGGCCTTGTTTTCCGTCCGCTGCCAGAACGATTCCGGGTTCGCCGCTTGTGCCCGCGGCTACAGGCTTCGCCTGCCAAACTTTTAAATCGCCGTTTTCAAACGGTATGTAAGCGCAGGGCCATGGGTTCATCGCACGCACCTGGCAGTATAATTCGCGCGCTGTGCGGGTAAAGTCCAGCAGACCCATCTCTTTTTTAAGCATCGGGTCATACGACATTAGGCCATGGTTCTGCGCAACTCTGGGGCAGCTGCCTGTCTGCAGAAGGCGAATGGTGTCCATCAGCAGATCGGCGCCAATCCGCGATAACGTATCCAGCATGCTGCCCGTCGTCGCATCGTCGGGTATGGGCACTTCCCGCTGCAAAAGAATATCCCCGGTATCGATACCCGCATCCGTCATCATCGTCGTAATGCCCGTCACAGGATCGTCCTGCCAGATTGCCCAGCAAACCGGCGCGGCACCGCGGTGGCGCGGAAGCAGCGACGCATGAACGTTCACCGTGCCGAGTTTTGGCACATCGAGCGTTGCCTGGCTCAATATCTGCCCGAACGCTGCGGTTACGCATAGATCGGGGGCAAGCGCCTGCAGATCCGCAAGGCCGTCCAAGCGTATCTTTTTAGGTTGAAACACGGGGATACCGTGCTTTTGCGCAAGTTCTTTCACAGGGCTCATTTGCACTTTCCCGCCCCGGCCTTTGGGTTTATCGGGCTGCGTAAATACGCCTGCGATCGTGTGATCCGAACGCAGCAAGGCTTCGAAAGCCGGTATCGCAAACTGCGGCGTTCCCATGAATACTATTCTCATAGCGTCTCCTGCTCGTCGCCGGCCGCATTTTCCTCTGGTTCTTCCTCGTCGTAGAATATTTCGTGGTCCATAATGTCCACATAAAGCACGCCGTTCAGATGGTCGATTTCATGACAAAGCGCGCGCGCGCAAAAGCCCTCGCCTGTCGCCTCAAAATACTCGCCTTTGGCATTCTGCGCCCTGACGGTGACTTTCATCGGCCTCTGCACGAAACCCACGCGTTCCGGTACGCTCAGGCAGCCCTCCGGGCCTCCCTGTTCACCCTCGAACGCAATGATTTCCGGATTGACCAGCTGAAACGTTTGCTCCCCGACTTCCACAACGCAGCAGCGCTTTAGCACCCCCACCTGCGGCGCGGCCAAACCGGCACCGTTGTTTTCACGCATGGTATCCAGCAGATCGTCCAGAAAGGTTTGAAGCTTTGGATTGAACTTCGTAACGGGTTTGCTGATCATGCGCAGCTTGTCGTTGCCAATGGTGATGATTTTCCGGATAGCCATCGTTCATTCTCCTACTACATCAAATTCGACGGATTCAGCTCGTAGTAAACCTGACAAAACTCATCTGTTTCCTGCGCCAGTTCACTTAACATATCGAGCACCGGTTTTGCATCCGGGTGTTCAAACAGTTTCAAAAGCACATGATACCGGTAATATCCGCGTATTCTCTTCACGGGCGCTTCATCAGCCCTGACCAGCAGCACGCGTTTTTTCTGGAGAGGTTTTACGGCCAGAAAGTCTTCTACCTTCTGAAACAGATCCTCGTTTTTACGCTTTGCCTGGTCTGGATTTTGTCCTTCCACCAACAAACGGGCAAAAACCGTAAACGGCGGATACAGTCCCGTGCGTCTCCGGTTGAACTCATCGTTGAAAAAAGCGCGGTAGTCCTGTGCCGCCGCGGCGACGATACAGGGATGCTCCGGTTTATACGTCTGAACGATCACTTCGCCCGGCTCTTCGGCCCGTCCGGCACGCCCCGCCATTTGCGTAATCAGCTGGAACGTTCGCTCCTGCGCGCGGTAATCCTGTACGAACAGCGAAAGATCCGCCGCGATAATGCCGACGATCGTTACCTTCGGATAATCCAGGCCCTTGGCGATCATCTGCGTGCCGATCAGCGCCTGTGCCTTTTCCTGGCGGAATGCAGTCAGCATCTGATAGTGCGCATCCTTTTTGCGTGTGGTGTCGTTATCCATACGCAGGGTTTTCACGCCGGGGAACAGCCTGTGAAATTCCTCTTCCACCTTTTGCGTGCCGCAGCCGAAATAGCGGATGTATTTGCTGCCACAGCTTGGGCAAACCGTAGGCAGCTGCTCCGTATGCCCGCACAGATGGCAATGAAGGGTTCCCTGCGCGTCTTCGCCTGCCTGGTGAAGCGTAAGGCTTACGTCGCACCGGTCGCATTTCATCACATATCCGCAGTTGCGGCAGCTTACAAAGGTATTATACCCGCGTCTGTTCAAAAATAACATCGCTTGCTGCCCTTTGGCAAAGCACGCAGCTAACTTTTGCTGTAAAAGCCCGGAAAAAACGGAACGGTTGCCTGCGGCAAGCTCGCTTCGCATATCGACGACCTTGACGGCAGGCATCGGCCGGTTGTTGACGCGGCTGGGCATTTCCACAAGCGTATAATCACCGCGCATCGCCTGCGCAAAGCTCAGAATGCTGGGCGTGGCGCTGGAGAGGAGAAGCGTGGCATGTTCGTGTTTGGCTCGATGCGTGGCTACCTTGCGCGCATCATACCGGGGGTGATGATCGCTCAGGTAGGATTGTTCGTGTTCTTCGTCGATCACGATCAAGCCCAAATTCTCAAGCGGTGCGAAAACGGCAGACCGGGCGCCGATCACCACGTTCGCGTCTCCCAGCCGAATGCGCTGCCATTCGTCAACCCGCTGTCCGTCGGTCAGACTGCTGTGCAAAACAGCGGTGTGCGGGCCAAAGCGGTTGCGAAACCATAAAACCATCTGCGGCGTCAGCGCGATCTCCGGCACGAGAATAATGGCGGACTTTCCCATCGTCAGCACGGTTTCCACCATCGCAAGATAGACTTCCGTTTTACCGCTTCCCGTTACGCCGTGGAGCAGAAACGATCCCGTGCCGCTCTTCAGGTCTGGAAGCATCGCGGACAGGGCATTTTCCTGTTCGTCTGTCAGAACAGGCGCGTGATTGGGTGTAAGCGTCATATCCTCGTAAGGTTTGCGCAATTCCTGCCGTTCGCTTTTCACCACATAACCGTCGGCGATCAGCTGTTTAACGGCGTCTCCTGGCGCGGCTACCCACTGGCCAAGCTCTGCCAGGCTGCGCGGAAAACCGTCCGCCAAAACGCGCAGAAGCATTTTTCGCTTCTGCGATTTCCCCTGCCTATCCATTGCGTGATCGACGTTCGTTTGTTCTGCAATCTGAAAATATACAATATTTTTGCTCTGCGTGCGGCCGGTGCGAAGCGCGGACGGCAGCATCAGCCGCAGCGTTTCAGCCAGCGGGCAATGATCTTCCAGCGCAAGATCCTTGGCAAGTTCCATCAACTGCGCGGGTATAGCGGGATACGCATCAAGCGTGGCCGCGATCGCCTTCAACCGTGCAGCCGGTACGTCGCAATGCTCAGTCAGCTCGGCAATGATGCCGTTTACTTTTCGGTTTCCAAGCGGAACC
>CAYRPW010000120.1:3224-6790 GCA_964426145.1 uncultured Oscillospiraceae bacterium | reverse complement strand
CTGGCTGAAGAGCGTGACCTGGAACAGTGCGTACCCGGGCGACTTTACAGGCGGCACGTTGTCGGTTGACAACGAAAACCATATTCTCAACTTCGATCTGGTGTTCACCTTGCCGGAGAACTACTCGGCGCAGTATCTGAGTACGTACAAGAACTGGTTCACGAACTTCACGCTCTACGTATGGGGCAAGAATAATTACACCAAAACGGTGTATCCCGGAACGAGCGGCATTACTTCATCGACCGGCAAGGGCAGGGCCAAGCTGCAGAATTTCTCCCTGGCAAAAGGCGCGAGCAGCAGCAATATTGAAGTCTATTTCTACAACACGACGTGGACCGTGCCCACCTACAACGCGGAAGGCAATAGTTACACATCCAGTATCCAGCCTTCGTACACGACGGTAAACAGCCAGAGATACTATATCAACGCAACTATGACTCTGGTATTGCCGCCGGCTGCCACACCCACACCGTCGCCCACGCCGGAACCCACACCGACGCCCACGCCGACACCCACGCCGGAACCTACCCCAACGCCCACGCCCACACCGCAATCGAGCGGCGGGCTGACGTTCAGCAGCGGCTTCACGTTTGACAGCGCCAGCTGGAACACGGCATACGGCGGGAACTTCACCGGCGGGTCCATGTCCGTGGATAACACGAACCACGTTCTGAACTTCGATCTTACGTTCACGATGCCGGAGAACTACTCGGCCGAATATCTTGCCAACAACGCCGGTTTCTTCTACGGATTTACCCTCAACGTGACGGGCAAGAACAATTACGCAGAAAGCATCGGCCTGGGAGGCAACGGCGTAACCAGCTCCGGCGGAACGGGCCAGGCGCAGCTGCAAAACGTTTCCCTGGCCCCCGGCGCGAGCAGCAGCAGCATCAAAGTATATTTCTACGGCGCCACATGGAGTGTGCCAACCTACAGTGAGAGCGGGAACAGCTATACGGTCAGTTTGAAGCCTTCTTACTCATCGGTTGGGCGATCCGTAAACTATGCACCGTGGTACGTTACCGAGGATTATTACATCAACGCGACCGTCACGGTGATCCTGCCGGCCGGCGCAATGACCTCCATGGCTTCGATGAGCAGCCTGATGACCGAAGGGCTTACGGCGGATACGCCAACCCCGACGCCCACGGCAACACCCACGCCTGAACCAACACCCACGCCGACGCCTGAACCAACGCCGACGCCCGAACCCACGCCCGAGCCGACGCCGACCCCATCACCGGAACCCACAATCACCCCGACCCCCGAACCCACGGAAACGCCTCCCGCACCTTGAGCAAACCCTGTATCCGGCAGTATCGAAATATTGGCTGACTATCCGCGCGACCATCCTCTTCAAAGAACCTCCTTGCGTTTCTTGCGCAAGGGGGTTCTTTGACCGTATTTCAAAGCGCGCATACGCTCGCTGAACCGTATCGGAAACCGGAATTGACGGGCTCCGTCTGCGCGGCCGGTGTTCAGCCGCGTATATGGGGGATGGTGTAAGCGTATGCGGCGGTCAAAGAATGATCGGGAGATGACAGAACGGACTAACGGTCCAGGTGTGCAGAATCCGTAAATCTTCAATCAGGTAGTAGGCGGTTCCTTGGAATATCCGCCGCGACCGAACCGGAGGCATGCCCAGGATTGCGCTTGATACGCGCCTCCGGACGGCGAAGGTACGGAACGCTGATGGAATACGCCTGGTATTCTCTCCGGGGCTCGCCCCTTTTTCCAGAAAACCGACGCAAGCCCGTCCGGCGCTGATCGACGCATAAAAAAAACGGCCACCCTATGGCCGAACGTTATGCGATCTTCCCTTAAGCGCGCAATCTTCTGGCGATACCTGCCAGCGATGTTAAGCCGTTATGGAAACCATTGCCGTTATCCAGCACAATGTCGGCAATCTTTCGATACACAGGGATGCGCTCGTTATAAATGCGCTCAATCTCCTCGCGCCCCTTCTGGGCCAGCAGCGGGCGTTTCTCCGCGCGGATGTCCATGAGAATGTCGTCAATGGGGCGGTCGATGAAAACGATATAACCCTGCGCATGCATAATGCGTTGATTTTCTTCCCGAAGCGCCGTGCCGCCGCCGGTGGAGATGATGCCGGGCGTCGCATTAATCAGCTCGCGCAACAGCCTGGTTTCCCCGTTGCGAAAGGCTTCTTCGCCGAAGGCTTCGTAAATCTGCGCGGTATTCATGCCGGTGATTTCGGAGAGATAAGCGTCGGTATCCAGATAGGGCATCTGCAGTTCCAAGGCTACGCGCCGGCCAAGCGCACTCTTGCCGCTTCCGGGCATACCCACCAGGAAGATATGCCGCTCCATCCGCGTTTCGCTCCTCTCTAAGCTTGCTCGTTGTTCTTGTGGCTCTGCCTGCGCGGAACCGTACCCTTGCGAAGCGTAAACTCAAAAGCCGCGCCGTTTGGGATCGGAACCAGACGAATGGACTGACCGTGCATCTCCAGAATGCGCTTGCAGATGCTCAGCCCCAACCCTGTACCGGTGTCCTTGCCGACCGTGTGCGCTTTGTCCGATTTGAAAAAACGCTCAAACACATGGGGCTGGTCTTCCGGCAGAATAGGCGGGCCGTCATTCATTACGTGAACCTTGACTATATCATGCACTATGGATGTGCGGATTGTCAAGTTCCCGCCTTCGCGGATGAACTTGATCGCATTGTCTACAATGTTGTAAATCACCTGCTCGATACGCGCCTGATCAGCGTGTACGAAACAGGGATCTTCTACAAAATCCAGATGCAGTTCGGCGTGTTTTTTTTCAATGTCGTTCATTCGCCCGATGAGTACGCGGCGGATGGACTCATGCAGATCGTAATCCTTCTGGTCAAGCGTCGCAACGCCGTCTTCCATGCGGCTGAGTTCCAGAAGATCGGTGATCAGGCCTTTCATGCGTGTCGCTTCATCGCACACAATGTGCAGGTAATGGGGATATTCTTCCGCGGGAATGGTACCGTCGAGCATGCCGTCCACATAGCCGTGAATGCTGGTGATGGGGGAGCGCAGCTCGTGGCTTACGTTGCCGACAAACTCCCTTCGGCTGTCCTCGATCATGGACAGCTTGCTTGCCATGGTGTTAAACGAGAGCGCCAGCTTGTCCACCTCGCTGTACCCCTTAACGTCGGTGCGAACGGAGAAGTCACCCTGGCTCATCCGCTCGGCGGCCTTGGTGATGGAAGTGAGCGGCTTGATGATGCTGCGCGTATAAAATACGGCAAATACAAGCGCAAGCGCAGCTGCGATCAGGAAGCCGAGTACGATTTGGATGACGATATCCAGATACTCCGTTTCAATGATCTGCGCATCCGTATGGATAAACACCGCGCCCAGAATGCTCTCATCCTGCATGACGGGGACTGCGACCGTGAACACGGTCCCGTCCGCTTCGTTTACGATTTTTGTGTTGACTTCCTTGCCGGACAGCACTTCGCGGATCGCGTCGCGGATATCGTTGGCAGTGAGGCTCGTCACACTGTCGGGGTTGGTCAGCAGCACGCGGTTCATGTTATCCATATTGCGGCCGTTACGGTCGATAATCAGGATA
>CAYRPW010000120.1:0-3214 GCA_964426145.1 uncultured Oscillospiraceae bacterium | reverse complement strand
GTAATCGGCCAGCACACGGTTCGCCTTCCATTGCAGATACTGCGCAAACTCACTGTCATTATCGATGGCTTTAATCAGGTTCGCGCCGGCAGCCTGGCTGACCAGGTGCGCAATTTCACGCGCCTGGAGCAGCAGATGATCCATCCGGCTGTCGATCATGTTATTGCGGATGGTATAGGCGGAAAACCCCGCGCCGATCAAAACAACGACGAGGATTATGATCAGGAGTATGAAGAATAACTTCGAAAACAGCCCGTTCAACATTTGCTTCTCCATGTCTTTGATTAACGCTTGACCTCGAATTTGTAACCGACACGCCATTTGGTGTAAATTTCCCATCCGTGCTTCTCACAGCCGATCAGTTTTTCGCGCAGGCGTTTCACATGCACGTCCACAGTGCGGCTGTCGCCGTAGAAATCAAAACCCCAAACGCGTTGCAGCAGCTGTTCGCGGGTGAACACGATATTGGGATGCGACGCCAGGTAGTACAGCAGTTCCAGCTCTTTGGGCGGCATCTCCACGGATTGGTCTTCGTAAATCACTTCGTAGCTCTGCAGGCTTACGGTGAGCTTGGGATACTGGATGACGTCCGTCGTGTCTTTCGTTTCTTCGGTGTCGCGCGTGCGGCGGAGAACGGCTTTCACGCGCGCGACGAGTTCCTTGTTTTTAAACGGCTTGGTAATATAGTCATCAGCGCCCAGCTCCAGGCCAAGTACCTTGTCAAAGGTATCGTCCTTTGCCGTGAGCATGATAACCGGCACTTTGCTTGCTTTCCGGATCTCGCGCAGCACGTCAAGCCCGTCGATGCCGGGCAGCATGATATCCAGTATAATCAGCGATGGGTTGTATTGCTTGAACGCCGCAAGGCCGTCGTCGCCGCGGAACGCTTCGTAAACCTGATAGCCCTCCTTTTCCAGGTACAGGCGGATCAGATGGCTTACGTTCTGATCGTCGTCAATCAGCAGAATGCTCTGTGTGTCCATCATAAGCTCCTTCCAATGCATAGGCGATCACTTCAGGGTTACCACAGTCACACCGTCTTCTCCTTCACCGTATATACCCAGACGGTAACTTTTTACATTCATGTGCTGTTTCAGATGCCGCTGTACGCCTGTGCGCAGCACGCCGGTGCCTTTCCCGTGGATAATGTTCACTTCGTGCAGCCCGGCGAGCATCGCCTCATCCAGATACCGGTCGATTTCCGGGAGCGCTTCGTCTATCGCGTGGCCGCGAACATCCAATTCCATGGAAACGGTGCGGCTCAGCGCTTCGGTTTTTGTCATCACGGTTGTTTTCTTTTCCTGTTTGGGCTCAAGCAGCCGTATCTGGCTGATGTGCGCTTTCAGCTTCAGGATGCCCGCCTGAATTTCCACCTCGCCCTTTGCGTTGGCGGGCGCCAGCACCGTACCGGCGGTATTCAGATGTACGATTTCCACTCGTTCTCCGGCGCGCACCGCCTTTGGCGCGTGATGCGCGTGAACCGCCTTCTGGCTGAGATCTTCGCTTAACTTGTCAATTCCATCGTTCAAGCGCTTGCGCAGCGCGATCGCATCGGCGTCCGGTATTTGCGCATCGCGCCGGATCTTCTTCAGATCGGACAGAATTGCCTCGGCTTCGGCGCGCGCGTTTTCCAGAATACGCTTGGCGTCATCTTTGGCTTTGCGGATGTTCGTATGTTTCTTCTCTTCAATTTCGTTGCGCAGTTTTTCCGCTTCGTCGCGCAGGTGAACCGTTTCCTGCCGGGTCCGCTCGGCAATGGCGCGTTCCCGCTCGGCGATCCCTCGGTGGTACTCGGCATTGGCAATGACGTCTTCAAAGCGTACGTCGTTTTTGGATAGCAGTTCTTTCGCGTTGCTGATTAATTCATCAGGCAAACCCAGCTTTTGGCTGATTTCAAACGCGTTGCTCTTGCCGGGAATACCGATGGACAGGCGGTAGGTCGGGCGAAGGGTTTCGATATCGAACTCTACGCTTGCGTTTTCGACGCCTTCCGTGGTCATGGCAAACACTTTCAGCTCGCTGTAATGCGTCGTTGCCAGCGTGCGGATGGAACGCTTCAGCAGATGCAAAAGAATGGTCTGCGCCAGCGCCGCGCCTTCCGTGGGATCGGTCCCCGCGCCAAGTTCGTCAAACAGCGCCAGATCGTTGGGCCCCACCTGGCTGATGATCTCCACGATGTTGGTCATATGGCCGGAGAAGGTGGAAAGCGACTGCTCGATGGACTGTTCGTCGCCGATATCTGCAAAAATGTGTTCAAATACGGCAAGCTCCGTGCCGTATTCCGCAGGTACGTGCAAGCCGGATTGTACCATCAGCGTGAACAGCCCCACCGTTTTCAAGGTTACGGTTTTGCCGCCCGTGTTGGGCCCTGTGATGATCAGCGTGGAGAACTTCCTGCCGATATGAATGTTGCATGGAACGACGTGTTTTGGGTTCAGCAGCGGATGCCGCCCCCGGATGATGTTGAGGTAACCGTCCGCGTTGATCTTCGGCTGCACGGCAACCATTTCCCTGGCGAGTACCGCCTTTGCAAACGCGAAATCCAGCCGCGCAAGCAGATCGATGTTGCTGGTCAGCTCGTCCGCCACATAACCCACCTGATCGGTGAGCGCCTGCAGAATGCGGATGATTTCCTTCTGCTCCTGGGCTTGCAGCTGTTTTAAATCGTTTCCGAGCTCCACGACGCTCATCGGTTCGATAAAAAGCGTTGCGCCCGTTGCGCTTTGGTCGTGCACAAGGCCCGGTACGCTGCTTCGGCATTCGGCTTTTACGGGGATGCAATAGCGGCCGTTTCGCACGGTGATGATGGTTTCCTGCAGAAATTTCGCGTAGCTGGAACCATGCACCATGGAGTTGAGTTTCTCCCGTACGCGGTCGCTGACGACCCGCATTTTCTTACGTATCTGCGCAAGCTCGGGCGATGCCCGGTCCGCAATCTCCTCGTCGCCGATAATTGCGTCGGTAATGTCTCGCTCCAGACCCTGATTGACTGTGATCAGCGATGCGAGCGCGCTGAGAATGGGGGATCGGCGGTCCTCTTTCACCAGAATGGAACGGGCGTTGCGCGCAGCCGCCATACAGCCGGCTACGTTGAGCAGCGAGCGCGGCGAAAGCATCGCGCCTTTTTTGGCAAGCTGAAGTTCCTGGGATACGTTTTCAAAGGATTGCAAAGGATTGCCGCCGATTGTGTCGGTGATGAAAACGGCTTCCTGCG
>CAYRPW010000119.1:1810-6820 GCA_964426145.1 uncultured Oscillospiraceae bacterium | reverse complement strand
GCCGGTTTTCACGGCAGCCTGTTCTGTCGCCTCTTGAGGGACTACGGTCAGTCCAGCGTGAACATCCGCTCCAGCATCAAAGGCGCGCCGGTTGCTTCGTCGCGGATCATCACCATGATGTCATCCATATGCGCTTTCCATCGGGCAACCACCGGACTTTCCGCCTGCACCTTCGCGGCATAGGCCAACCCTTCTTTGCACTCGTAATAACCGAACAACTCATCGCCGATGTTCCAGATGGTGTAATTGCATATGCCCGCTTCCTTCAGCACTGCCGCCATCTCCGGCCATATCTCGTCGTGACGTTTCTTGTATTCGGCCTTCATGCCGGGTTTGAGGATTGCTTTCCAAGCTCTTTTCTCCATAGCGAGCGCCTTCCTTTTACGTTGTTTGGCTGTTTGCCGGGCAATGTGCCGCCTGATGCAACCATACCAAATGATGCCGCCGCATGCAAGAACCTTGCCGTCGTATTGCAAAACTACTCGTCCTTTGGTAGGATGAAAAAACGAGAACGATATTGGAAAAACCAAACGATTTCTGGAAACGGGGGGACGCCTGTGCCGGTCACGTTTCGCCGCTATCAGCCCGAGCCGTTATTCGGCGCGGATTACAGCAAAATCCGCAGTTTCTTAATCCAGCTGAACGATCATAATTTTCATTTCGGGCGCTGGGACTGGATGATCACCCACGGCTACCTGGACGCAAGCGGGCTGGACAGGATCGGCCTGTGGGAAGACGGCGGCAATGTGGCGGCTATGGCGACCTACGATTGCCAGCTGGGCGGCGCGTTTTTACCCGTGCTGCCGGAGTACGGGTTCCTAAAAGAAGAGATGTTTGTATACGCCGTTGCAGCGCTTGCCAAAGACGGCGCCTGCGGCGTGCTGATCGCGGACGGCGATCTGATCCTGCAAAGCGCCGCCATGCGGCACGGGTATATCGCCACGCAGGATAAGGACTGCGACGCGGTGTTCCCGCTGGATGCGGACATCGCGCCGCCCCCGCTGCCGGACGGCTTCCGCCTCACCAGCATGGCGGAAACTTACGATCTGTTCCGCTACGGCCAGGTGCTCTGGAAGGGGTTCAACCATGAGGCCAACGGCGAAGGCCCCTTTGTGATGAAGGACGGTTTTGCCTGTGAATTCGAGCGTCCCAACGTCAATCTGGAGATCAAGATCGCGGTCGTCGCGCCGAACGGCGATTTCGTTTCCTATTGCGGCATGTGGCAGGACGCGGCCTGTAAAAGCGCGCTGGTGGAACCCGTCGCCACCGATCCGGCCTACCGCAGGCTGGGCCTGGGCCGCGCCGCCGTGCTGGAAGGCCTGCGCCGCTGCAAACAGCTTGGCGCAACGCGCGCCTACGTGGGCTCGTCGCAGCAGTTTTACTACAGCATCGGGTTCCGCCCCTTCGCCACCGCCACGTGGTGGCGAAAGAAGCCGGAGTGATTGAAAAACGCCCCGCGGCTCAACGCCGCGGGGTTTTCCGTATCAGTCGTCAAACCGGCAGTACGCAAAATCCGCATACCCTGCGGAGGGTTCCCGGCTCATGGCGAAGAGGCCCGGGCGCGCGCTTGTCCACCCGCCGGCGGTAAGCGGCGCGTCTTCGCCGACGGGCGTATACACGCGTCCGTCCGCGCTTGCCGCAAAGCGGGCGAACCCGTTTTCGATGCGCATTTGAAGGCAGGCCGTATCACCCGCCCAGGGCTGCCGCTCCAGCACCGTTTCCTCCGCAAGCGGGGGCTGAAATCGGCCGCGAGCCTGCGCCGTACCGCGCACCAGGCGCAGCTCGCCTTTGCACAGCGCCAGATAGTGGTACGTATACCCCATCACGCCGATGCCCGCGCAATCGCTATCCTGCGCGGCGCGGAGCGTCAGCCGGGTTTCCATGGTAAACGCATACCGCTGCATCAGCTGGGATACAAACTGGCCCGCCTCAAACAGCGACGGGGCCTGCGCCGCAAACAGCCGCAGACCTTGGTCCGTGAACTTGGCCCACTCGCCGCGCGGGTTGGCCTGCCACTGCCACGCCGGGGAGAGCATCCCCCGGAACGGGTCGGAGGTCGGAATATCCGGTTCGCAAAGCAGCCGGGTTTTCGGCGCTTCGTACACACGCACGGGTTCGCCGCCGTTCCCGATCACCGGCCAGCCGTCCTCCCACCGCAAAGGCTGCAGGTGCGGTACGCGGCCGTATATGCCGACGTCCTGAAAGTGCACAAACCAGTCTTCCCCAAACGACGTATCCACCCAGCCGCCCTGGTGCGGGCCGTTGATTTGGGTCGACCCCTGGGAAAGCACGCGCCGGCATTCGTACGGGCCGTATGGCGCCGCGCTGCGCAGGGCAAGCTGCCAGCCGTTCACCACGCCGCCCGCGGGCGCCAGAATATAGTAAAGCCCGTTGCGCTTGTACATCTTGGGCCCTTCAGTGGTGGGGTTTTCCTGCCCGCCGTCAAACACCAGCCTGCCGTGATCCAGAATTTCCAGCCCGTCGGGGCGCATCCGGTGCAGAAACAGCAGGCTTTTCAAACCGATGCGGCTTGCGGCAACCGCGTGCAGCAGATAGGCGGTTCCGTCCTCGTCCCAAAACGGGCAGGGGTCGATCCACCCGGTGACGTCCTTGACGTAGTGCATCTCCCACGCCTGCGCGGGGTGGCCGGCCGTAAACGCGAGCAGCCCCTCGTCGGGCAGGCAGACGTACACGTAATACGTTCCGTTATGATACCGCAGGCTGGGCGCCCAGGTGCCGCATTGATGCGCGGGCCGGTCATAGCGCGCAAACGGAAGCGATCGCACCACATGGTTGATCAGCCGCCAATGCACCAGGTCGGTGGAATGCAGCACAGGGATTCCGGGCAGGTAGGTAAACGAGGAGGAGACCATATAGTAGTCCTCGCCTACGCGGATCACGTCCGGGTCGGAATAATCGCCTTGCAGGATCGGGTTTTCGTATTGCATGGCTGCCGTCCTCGCCTTGTTTCGGGTTTGTATGGTTACGTTTGCATGGGTTGTTCCGGTAGGGTCTGCCGTGCCGTGCTTACGCGCCTGCGCGCAGATTTGCAAGGGTTGTAGGAAGCAGCGAGAAGTGGGAATAGATGCGGTCGCCGCCGGGGCCGATGGGCGATTGCGGCACGAAACCCACCATAATCTCCGGCCCCGCGGGCAGGGTGAAGCAGCGCATCATGTAATAACGCTCGCCGTCCGCAGAGTAATGGAAAGCAAAGTGGTCGCCCGCCCGCGCGGCTTGCAGCCACAGGCTACTGCTTTCCACATTGCAGCCGTTGGCATCGTCCGATACGTGGTCGGTCACCACGCTCACGGCGGCGTTGGTACCGTATTCGGTTCTTTCAAAGCACGCCTTTGCCCAAACCAGAAGATCCCGCATTACCATGATCGACGCGGAATCGAACGTTTCCTTGAAATCCAGCGATACCTGCACCCGCATCACAAAATCTCCGGTGACGCGTGTGTGGAAAAACGGCGCGCTGTACGTTGCTCCCGGCGTAAGCGCGGGGTTTGTTTCCACCCGGCTGGGATAAAAGTAATCGCTGTGGGGCGGTGCATAGAGTACTGCCGAATCCCCAGTGAAAACCGCCCGGCTTTCGTTGAGCCATTGAAAATCCCGGAATGCCGTTTGCATCTGCGTCTTTATCCTTCCGCTGCAGCCTTCTGCTT
The DNA here is from genome assembly GCA_964426145.1 of uncultured Oscillospiraceae bacterium. Classification (GTDB taxonomy): domain Bacteria; phylum Bacillota; class Clostridia; order Christensenellales; family Aristaeellaceae; genus CAXXOK01. The sequence continues at coordinate 3,155 of CAYRPW010000119.1, read as the reverse complement.
GATCGCAGGGCATTGCTATTTGGCCTTCAAACTGTCGCGCATTTCACTGGGGGTCATGCCGAAGTGCTTTTTGAACGCGCGCCTGAACGTAACAGCGGAGTTGTAGCCGACTTCCATGTACAGCGCGTTGATGCTCAATTCCTTGCCTTTGCCGGAAAGCTCCGGCTTTTTCAGGCGCTTGGCGGCTTCGTTCAGGCGCAGTTTTTCCAGGTGAACGGAAAAGTTCTCGCCCGTTTTTTCCTTGAACAGGTGTGACAGATAGCTTTCGGAGATATGGAACTGGTGGGAAAGCATGCTCAGGCAGATGGAGGGATCGCTGTAATTCCGTTTGAGGTAATCCCGGATCTCCGGAATCGGATCGGCGGGCTTCAAAGTTTCGCTGAAAAAGCCGCACAGCGATACCGCGATGCTTTCGCAAAGCGGCAGCGTCGCCTGCTGGGCGAGGGCTTTGTCAATCTGCTCCAGCCCTTTGCCGTCGGCCTCCGTTTCCGGTGGCACGGAGAAGCGTGCTTTCATTAAAGTGTTGCGGATATCGGAAAGCAGATAATTGAGCATGTTCACCGGCAGTGAACGCTCGGTGAAGTTTTCCCGGTGGATCAGCTGAAACATTTCCTGCACCTGCGGCATGTTGCCGGTCGTAATGAAATGCAGCAGCTTCACGGATATCTCAATGGGGTAGTATACCCCGGCCGTTTTCTTGCCAACCACGTCGTACGGCAGGAAAACGTGGTTTTTGGACGCGTACCGCGAAGCCGTGCGCGCCTGCTCGTACGATTCCCACAGCGCGAAGGCGTGCGTGCAAATCGTGCCGACGCCCGCGAAAAACCAGAGGTTGTACTGGGCCAGCAGCTCGTCATGCAGCCGCACCACGCGGCCCTGCAAGTCCATCAGGGGATCCTCGGTGTCCGCTCCGTAGGTCACCAGCGTCACCACGCTTTGGTCCAGCGTCGTGTACGTATAGGCGTGGTAGGCGGTTTGCAGCGCGGCGGTGATTTTCTCCGTCATGATCCGGGCAACTTCCGGGCTGTCGGTATCGCGTTCGTTGTGGGCATAGCCGGAGCAGTAGAGCACCAGGTAACGCAGCCCTTCGCCGTCGATGCCGAAGAAGCGCATCATGTACTGGAATTCGGTTTCCGACGCCACGTGCCCCGAAAGCATGCGGCGCAGGTAGGAAGAGGAAAGGTAGGGCTTCTGCGAGCTGAGCTCCATTTCCAGCTGCTGGCGGGAATCCTCCGCCTTTTGCAGACGGCTGCCCAGCAGCCGGATGGGCAGCAGCGTATGCCGCACCCGCAGGACGATGAGGAAGATACCGCCGGAGAGCACCAGCGTGAACAGGATGAAGAAA
>CAYRPW010000119.1:0-1788 GCA_964426145.1 uncultured Oscillospiraceae bacterium | reverse complement strand
GATCGCTCCCGCCCAGCGCCTGCGCGCACAGGGCCTGGGGAACCGCCAGGTAGTACCGCCAGGAATTGCGCGCGGAAACCTGCCGCAGAATGTGATACTCGGACAGCCGGTCCTCCGTTTTCATGGAAAGCGCGAACCGCACGAGGCTCGCCTTGTTTTCGTCCGTCGCGCCCTTGCCGCCCAGCAGCAGCTGCGTTTTGTTTTCGGGGCTGACGGCCACAAGCATGGCGTTATCGTAGGCGATGTGCCCAAGGAACAGTTCGGTAAGCTCCGCCATATCCCAGTCAAACCAGATGATGGCGGGAATGGTTTTGATGAAAATGTCGTCGATATCGCGCACCAGCGTATAGCTTCCCCGGATGCCGCTGAAGGCGGAGGTGTCGAAATTGCGCTCGTTGCCTCCGGCGGTATTGAGCATATTGAGCCAGTTCTGGTACTGGTCTTTCTTCCAGATATTATAGTCCATATAAAACTGGCGCACTTCGGTAAACTGGCTGGAGGAGATGACGTATTTGGTGTTTTTCAGGTAAATGTGGCTTTCGGTAATCGGCACGTTGGCCAGGCTGAACGCGCGAGACGCGAGCGTTTGCATGATGGTATCCGCGGCGGTGATGTAGCCGGTCTCGTGCAGATTGTCCATATTGGAAAAACGGATGAAGGTGGAGTCGTTGGTCAGCTGGCGCGTATAGCTGTCCACCGTTGCCAGATAATGATCCATCGCAATCACGCTGTTGCTTAAAAGCGCGCTTTGGTGGTTCCAGCAATCGTCCTTGGCGCTCTTGATCATGGACAGGTACAGCCCGATGCCCAGCGCAAGGCACAGCAGCAGAAAAACACCGTACGAAAGCGCAACGCGGAGCGCGGATTCGGGCTGCGTTCCCTGCGCGGCGTTCCGTTTTCGTGTAAATGCTTTCATTCGTCCTCCTGTGCGATGGGGGAGCGTTCGCGGTCATGGTTTCCTGTGAACGGACACAAAGCTGTTTTCTGCTTCCCATTATATGCAAAGAGCCTGTTCCGCGCAAGCGCGGGTTCGCGTCCGCGTCGCGGCGGGGGAATGCCGCGCGGCACAGGCGCCGCCGGGCGCGCGCAACCCGGCATACCGCCCGCCAGCCGCCGCCGCGGCCAGGGCGGCGGGGAAAACCAAGTAAATGCTTTCAGGCGTTCGTGCAGGCGCAGCCGATGCAAACGCGGCTGTCAGAAGCGGTCTTCTTTTTTACGCAGCCTCAGGGGCCGTTCGATGGCCGATGCCGCAAAACCCTTTATAGGCAAGGGATACCGAAGCCCCATGATACAGTATTTGCGTTGCCGTGTCCCTGCGGTTCGCAAGAAACGATCCCTGTAAAAAATGTGATTCTTGCAGGTCTTGCGAGCCCGATGCTATACTCAACACACGCAAAGCCGCGCTTCCATGCGGCGAAAATGAAAAGGCATACATTCCAAAATCAGAAAGGATGGTCCACTCATGAAAAAACTCCTGGCCTTTGCCCTGGTGATGGGGATGCTGCTGTCCCTGGTCACCGTATCCGCACTTGCCGCCGACGAGGTGGTAAAACCCGAGCAAATCACCATCATGGTCGACGCAACCCTCGTGACCTCCACCAACGGGCGCGATGCGTTCGAAGCCCGCTGGGAGGAACTGACCGGCGTGGATCTGGTCATCATTCAGCCGGATCACGACGCGTATTACGACGTGATGCAGCAGCAGATCGCCTCCGGCGAGTGGCCGGACGTGCTGATTCTCTCGTCCACCTATTACTCCTCCTACGCCGCCGAGGGCGTGCTGTGGGA
>CAYRPW010000118.1:4250-6846 GCA_964426145.1 uncultured Oscillospiraceae bacterium | reverse complement strand
CGTTTTTGCCATCTCACATGTCTCCGAACGCGGCCATAATCACCGCGAGCGCGCACAGCCCCGCGGTTTCCGTGCGCAAGATGCGCGGCCCCAGCGTAACCGGCTTTGCCCCGGCCGCGACAAGGCGTGCGATTTCCTCCGCCGCAATGCCGCCTTCCGGGCCGATGACCAGCGTGATTTCCTCCGGCCGGTCCTCCGCAAGAGCCTGCGACAGGCGCAGCGCCGCCGCCTCTTCCCAGGCGACGTACACCGTACCGCGCAGGGTTTGAAGCGCTTCCTCCAGCCGGACGGCCCTGAGGACCTGCGGCACGCGCGCGCGGCCCGCCTGTTTGGCGGCTTCCAGGGCGATGCGGGCGAGCCTTTCCCGCTTCTGTTCTTCCGTAGCGGAGATCCTGGCAACCGAACGCGCCATTTCCACGGGCTGAATGCGATCCGCGCCGAGCTCGGTCGCCTTCTGCACGATGAATTCCAGTTTATCGGCTTTGGGCAGGCCCTGCAGCAGGGTAACCCGAACGGCGGGTTCCGGCGAGGGCAGCTCGCTGCGCACCCGCACGCTTACGATGCCGCCGCCGGCAGAAGCGATTTCGCCTTCATACAAACGCTTCGCGGCTAAAATCTGTACGTCGTCCCCCGGCCGCATGCGAAGCGACTTGAGAAGATGGCCGCTTTCCTCTTGCGACAGGGTGAAAACGCCGGATACGGCAAGCGGCGTATCCGTATCAAGCCAGCAGCGGTGCATGTTATTTGTCTCTCCGGGCGCTCAGCGCAACCCATTCGCCCTGCGTAAGCCGTTCCACGATCTGGTATCCGGCGTCGGAAAGCGAGGTGAGCACATCCTGTTCGCGCTCTTTGATGATCCCGGAGCACAACAGGTACCCGCCGAGCCGCAGGAATTTTTTCAGCGGTTCGGCCAGCACGCTGATCGCGCCGGCTACGATGTTGGCAACGGCGATATCGCACGGGATGGCCTCGCCGCGCACCATATCGCCCTGTATGGCCACGGCGCTGCCGCGCACCCCGTTGCGGGCGATGTTCTCGTTGGCCACCTTCACGGCATCGGGATCGATATCCACGGCCAGCACCTTCTGGGCGCCGAGTTTGGCCGCCGCAATGGCAAGGATGCCGCTGCCGGTGCCGATGTCCATCACCTGCGCACCCGGCGCAAGGTATTTTTCCAGCAGGATCATGCACATGTTCGTGGTCTCGTGCGTGCCCGTGCCAAACGCCATACCCGGGTCCAGTTCCACGATGACGTCCCCCTCCAGGGGTTGGTAGGGTTCCCACGTGGGCTTTACGATCAGGTGGCTGCCGATGCGAAACGGTTTATAGTAACGCTTCCAGCCTTCGGCCCAATCGTCGTCCGCGGCAACGGAAACCTCAACCCTGAGCGTGCCAAGGTCCAGATCACTGGTTTGCTGCCGCAGCACCGCCAGCTGCGTTTCCAGCTGCTCGGCCTTTTGGCGTTCATCCTGCGAAAACCAGCCCGTCACTAGCACGTCCTCGGGCATCCTGCGCAGCATCTCCTCGTCGAACAGCTCCCACGTTTCCTGCGCGTGTTTGGCCTCGTCCACATCGGCGCGGTCGGTCACCTGCGTGCCCATCGCGCCGCAGCGCATCAGCAGATCGCTGACCAAATCGCTGCCGCCGGTGGTGGTGTGGACCACCGCTTCTATCCATTCCATGATAACGCCCTCCTGAACAAAAAGGCTTTTCGTTTTGAAAAGCCTGGTTTGCGTTACTTCCTTAATGTTTCGTCAAACTGTCTGAGCAGTTCCTTCTGGCGGTTATTCAGTTTTTTAGGAATTTGCACCTGCACGCGCACCATGAGATCGCCCTTGCCCGAACCGCGGAGGCTGGGTATGCCGTACCCTTTCAGGCGGAACACCGTGCCGCTTTGCGTGCCTTCGGGGATGCGGTACTTCACGTTTTCCTTGAGGGTGGGCACCTCGATATCCGCGCCAAGCGCGGCTTCCACCATGCTGATGTCCATATCCAGCTTCAACGTGGTGCCCTCGCGCTGGAAGCGCGGATGGGGTTTCACGGCAATGCGGACGTACAGATCGCCGTTGGGGCCGCCGCGCAGCCCCGGCTCGCCGTTTCCGTTCAAAATGATGGTCTGGCCGCTGTCGATGCCCGCGGGCACCTGGATGGTGGCTTTGCGCTTCCTGCGCACCCGGCCGGTGCCCTGGCAGTCCGCGCATTTTTCGGCTACGATTTTACCCTCGCCGCGGCAGTTGGGGCAGGTTTGCACGGTGACCATGAAACCGCCGCCGGAACGCACCTGGCCGGACCCGCCGCAGGTGGGGCAGGTTTTTGCCGTGGTGCCCGGCTTCGCGCCGCTGCCGCCGCAGGTGTCGCAGTTTTCGTTGCGGTAAAATTCGAAGGATTTCTGCACGCCGAACGCGGCTTCCTCAAAGGTGATGGTCATGTCGTAGCGCAGATCGTTGCCGGGTACGGGCCCGTTGCCGCGGGCCGCCCTGCCGCCCATGCCGCCGCCGAAGATCGACGAAAAGATATCGCCGATATCGCCGAAACCGTCGAACCCCTGAAATTCGCCGGCCCCGCCGCCGCCGAAGCCCTGCATATGCGGGCCGTC
>CAYRPW010000118.1:0-4240 GCA_964426145.1 uncultured Oscillospiraceae bacterium | reverse complement strand
GGTGGTGACGGCGCGGTCGCTGTTGAAGTCGGGGTGGACGGACTGAGTGGCTTCTTGCCAGAGCGCGCTGTCCTTGGTGATGTAGGCGGTGGTGTAGCCCATGACACGATCGGGGCCGGTGAAGTCGATCACGCCATTGTGGTTAATATCAAGGGCAGAGAAGATTTGATGGCCGTAGCGGTCGTACTGGGCGCGCTTTTGCGCGTCGCTCAATACTTCGTTTGCCTCGTTGATTTCCTTGAAGCGCTCTTCCGCCTTGTGGTCGTTGGGGTGCAGATCGGGATGGCTTTCTTTCGCCTTCTTGCGGTATGCTTTTTTGATGTCCTCCTCGGACGCGTCCTTGGGAACGCCGAGGACTTCATAGTAGTCGCGCTTGGCCATGATTCACCTGCTTCCGATGATCAATAGATGCTTGTTCCCGATTTAGGCTGTTCATAAGGCCTAAAATGCAAGGCATCGAAGGAATGCGTGCTGCCTGTGGCAGCTTCGGCAAAGCTGAAAGCAATCATTCGATGGGAGGGCTTGACGGAGCAGGCAAACGGTAGTGATGCCTGCGACAATCAACCCGAGTGGCATGCGAGGGTGGCAAGGGCTGAGCTTACTCGTTTGTAAGTGATGCCCGTTGCCACCTCGAATAGGGAGGGCAACGCCCGACTAGCGATTGAGATTGCCTAGGCAATCTCAATCGCGTAGCCTCGCGCAAGCAAGGCGCAGGGCGAGGCCGCAACATGCTGACAACGCAGTTTGGGCCTTAGGGACAGGCTAAACTATTCGACGTCGAAGTCGGTGTTTACCGTCCCGTCGTCATTTTGCACGGGGCCCTGCTGGCCCATATCCGGGGCTGCCTGCGCGCCCTGCTGCTGGTAGAGCTTGCCGAAAATCTGGTAGACTTTCTGCGTCAGCGGTTCCATCGCGGCTTCGATCTGGCTGGCATTGTTGGTTTCTTTGACCTTCTTGAAGGCATCCAGTTCGGACTGCACGGTGGCCTTATCCTCGGCGGAAAGCTTATCGCCGTTCTCACGGAGCTGCTTTTCCATTTCGTAGATCAGGCTGTCGGCCTTGTTGATGGTCTCGACTTCCTTCTGGCGCTTCTTGTCTTCCTCGGCGAACTGCTCGGCTTCCTTGACGCGCTGCTTGATCTCTTCCTCGGTCATGTTGGTGGAGGCCGTGATGGTGATCTTCTGCTCGTTACCGGTTCCCTTGTCCTTGGCGGATACGTTCACGATGCCGTTGCGGTCGATGGAGAAGGTGACTTCGATCTGCGGTACGCCGCGGGGCGACGCCGGGATGCCCGTGAGCTGGAAGCGGCCGAGCGTTTTATTGTCAAACGCCATGGGGCGCTCGCCCTGCAGCACATGGATTTCCACGGTGGTTTGCCCGTCGGCCGCGGTGGAGAACACCTGCGACTTCGTGGTGGGAATGGTGGTGTTGCGCTCGATCAGGCGGGTGAAGATATGGCCTTCGGTCTCCAGCCCCAGAGAAAGCGGGGTGACGTCCAAAAGCAGTACGTCCTTCACTTCGCCGCCCAGCACGCCTGCCTGGATGGCGGCGCCTACGGCTACGCATTCGTCCGGGTTGATGCCCTTGAAGGGCTCCTTTTTGGTGATCTTCTTGACGGCAGCCTGCACGGCGGGCGTGCGGGTGGAACCGCCCACGAGGATGATCTTGTCGATATCGTCGGCGGTGAGGCCGGCGTCTTTCAGAGCCTTGGTCATGGGTTCGATGGTCTTGTCCACGAGATCCGCGGTGAGTTCGTCAAACTTGGCGCGGGTAAGGGTCATGTCCAGGTGTTTGGGGCCGTTCTGATCGCTGGTGATGAAGGGCAGATTGATGGATGCGCTCATCACGCCGGACAGGTCGATCTTCGCCTTTTCAGCGGCTTCCTTCAAGCGCTGGTACGCCATCCGGTCCTTTTTCAGGTCGATGCCGTTTTCTTTCTTGAAGCTGTCGGCAATCCAGTCGATGATGCGGTTGTCGAAATCGTCGCCACCCAAGCGGTTGTTGCCGTTGGTGGCCAGCACTTCAAACACGCCGTCGCCGATCTCCAGAATGCTCACGTCAAACGTGCCGCCGCCCAGATCGTACACCAGAATTTTCTGCGTGCCTTCCTTATCCAGGCCGTAGGCCAGCGATGCCGCGGTCGGCTCGTTGATGATGCGCAGCACTTCCAGGCCCGCGATACGGCCCGCGTCCTTGGTGGCCTGGCGCTGGCTGTCGGAAAAGTACGCCGGTACGGTGATGACCGCCTGCGTAACCGTTTCGCCCAGGTAGGCCTCGGCGTCGGTCTTCAGCTTTTGCAGGATCATCGCGCTGATTTCCTGCGGGGTATAGTTTTTACCGTCGATGCTGACCTTGTGGGCGGTGCCCATTTCGCGCTTGATGGAAATCACGGTACGCTCCGGGTTGGTCACAGCCTGCCGTTTGGCAATCTGCCCCACCAGGCGCTCGCCTTCCTTGGTAAACGCAACGACGGACGGCGTGGTACGCGCGCCTTCGGCGTTGGGGATAACAACAGGTTCGCCGCCTTCCAAAACGGCAACGCAGCTGTTGGTGGTTCCTAAGTCGATCCCGATAATTTTGCTCATAAAGAGTTCCTCCTTGTTCTTATCCGCTGTTCTTCACTGGCATTCGAATGTTATATGGAAAAAGGCGTGAGCCTTTCGCCGGCTTGTTACTCGGGCACTACCTTGACCATCGCGTGCCGAAGCACCGAATCGCCCATGCAGTAGCCCTTCTGCAGTACTTCACACACCGTGCCGGGCGCGCCGTCTTCGGCGGTGCCGTTCATGATGGCGTTTTCCACGTTGGGGTCGAACTTCTCGCCCAGACGGTGGATGGGTTTGACGCCGCGTTTCTCCAGCATTTCCTTTAACTGCCTGGAAACCATCTGTACGCCTTCGGTCAGGGCTTTGTCTTCGCTGCACCTGGCGGCGTCCATGGCCCGTTCCATGTTATCCAGCACCGGCAGAAGCAGCAGGATGATGGATTTGGCTCCGTCTTCGAAGGCTTCTGCCCGGAGGTTTGCGTTGCGGCGGCGGTAATTATCAAAATCAGCCTGCACGCGCTGCGCCATGTTCAGGTACTCGTCAACTTTGGCGGAAGCCTCCGCCAGCGCCGTTTCCAGCGCTGCCATAGCCGCGTCGGCGGCCTGGGCGGTTTCATCAACAGGGAGATCCGCCTGATCCGTGGGCTGGCCGTCCTGCGTAACAGCCGGTTCAACTTCGTCCTTGGGGTTGGTTTGCGCTGTTTTCACGGTCTTATCCTTTGCCATGCAATCACTCCTTATCCTCTTTGAGCAAGCTGGACAGCTGCTTACCCATCGCGCCCAAAATGCTCAGCACGCGGCCGTACTGCATACGGGTGGGGCCGATGACCCCGATCGTGCCGTGAGAGCCGTTGTCCAGCGCGTAGGTTGCCGTAACCACCGAGCAGCCCTCCAGTTCCGGCACGCCCGTTTCCGGGCCGATGCGGACCGTGAACGCAACCCCCTGCCGCTGTTCGAGCAGCGACAAAATCGCATCCTTGGTTTCCAGCAGGGAAAGGAAGTTGCGTGCCTTTTCCACGTCGGAATACTCCGGGAAATTGAGGATGTTGCCGGGGCCCGCGAAAGCGATCTTCGCCTTGTCGCCGGCGCCGTCCACATCCGCTACGAGGCGGCTGATGCTTTCGATCACGCTGTGCTTCTCGGCAAAATCCCGGCTCATGGTCCGGAGAATGACCTGCGTTTCCTTCAGCGTCCGGCCGGCTACGCGCTCGGTCAGCATACGGCTGATGGCGTACAGGGCATCCGAATCCAGATCGCTGTCCACGTGGATGACGCTGTCGCGCACGATGCCGCCGTCGGTTACGATGACGAGCAATGCGCTGCGGTGGCTGATGGGCACCAGCTGGAGGTTTCGGATGGTGGTTTCGGCACCGTGGGGGCCCATGGCCAGCGACGTATAGCTGGTGATGTTGGAAAGTACCTGCGCCGCGCGGTTGATGACGTCCTCCATCTTGCCGGAACGGTTGTGAAAGTGTTCGCGGATGCTTTGCACGTCATCGGTTTTCAGCTTGCCTTCGCGAAGCAGTTCATCCACATACAGCCGGTAGGCTTTGGCGCTGGGAATTCTCCCCGCGCTGATATGCGGCTGATCCAGATAGCCGAGTTCCTCCAGATCGCTCATTTCGTTGCGGATCGTGGCGGAGCTCAGGTTCATCTCATACCGCTTGGAGATGGTACGGCTGCCCACCGGGATCG
>CAYRPW010000117.1:0-6902 GCA_964426145.1 uncultured Oscillospiraceae bacterium | reverse complement strand
TGGTTAACCACGCGGGCATCAACATCCGCAAACCCGTGGAAGAAATGAACATCGACGAGTGGATGACGATGATGAAAGTCAACACCGGTTCCACGTTTCTGGGCTGCAAGTACGTGATCCCCGTGATGCGCGCCCAGGGCGGCGGCGTGATCATCAACACATCCTCCGTATGCGGGCTGATCGGGCATAAATATACCACGGAAGCGTATACCGCCACCAAGGGCGCCATCACGACGCTCACCAAGGCGATCGCTTCCCGCTACGCCAAGGATAACATCCGCTGCAACTCCATTCACCCCTCCACGGTGGACACGCCGTTTATCCAAATGCTGTTCAGCGATCCCGTCAAAGGCGCGCAGTCCCGCGCGGAGCGTTTGGGCGAAGTGCCTCTGGGCAGGCTTGCGACCGCCGGGGACGTCGCCAACGCCGTTCTCTATCTCGCAAGCGAGGAAGCGTCCTTCATCAACGGCGTATCCCTTCCCATCGACGGAGGCGTAACCTGTTATTAATGGATTGTTAGTTCGAAAAGGAGTATAGCCATGATGCAAAATAATGCACAGGAAATCCATGAGCTCCGGCTGCGCGCGGCGCAGCTGCGCGGCAATCTGATCGACATGATCCCTCCCGGAAAGGTGGGGCATCTGGGCGGCAGTTCATCCATTATGGACGTCGTTGCGGCGCTCTATTTCAAGGTCATGCGCGTGTTTGAAAACCCCAAAGACCCGCGCCGCGATATTCTGGTGTTTTCCAAGGGGCATGCGGTGCTTGCGCAGTACGCCGCGTTCGTGGAACTCGGCTATGTGGACCGCGAAGCGCTGGAAAAGGTGAAAACGCTGGACGGAACCCTGCAGGGTCATCCGGATATGGATCACACGCCCGGCATCGAAGCGGTCACGGGTTCGCTGGGGCAGGGGCTGTCGATCTGCGTGGGCATGGCCTGCGGCGTTCGGCTGGATCAGAAGGACACCCGCGTGTACTGCGTCGTAGGCGACGGCGAACAGGCGGAGGGGCAGATCTGGGAAGCCGCGATGGCGGCGTCTGCCTACAAGCTGGACAATCTGTGCGCGATCGTGGACGTCAACCGCGTGCAGGCGTCCGACACGGTGGAAAACGTTTTGCGCAACCCGCGCCTGAAGGAAAAATGGGAAGCGTTCGGCTGGAAGGCAATCGAGATCGACGGCCACGACATGGCGCAGATTTTGGATGCCTTCGCGCAGGCGCGGCTTGTGAAAGGCCAGCCGACGGTCATTTTGGCCAACACCGTCAAAGGCAAGGGGTTTACGTTCGCGGAAGGCAAGGCCGCGTATCACAACGCCGCCATGAACCCGGACGAGTATGAACAGGCCAAGGCATTGGTAAAGAAAATGCTGGAGGAAGCGTAACGATGAAAACGAGCAATATGCGCTTAGCGTACGGCCAGGCTCTGCTGGACCTCGGCCGAACCAACAGCAAGGTGGTCGCGCTGGAAGCCGACCTGGGCAAATCTACCCTTTCCAACATGTTCGGAAACGAATTTCCTGAGCGCTACTTTCAAATGGGCATCGCGGAAGCCAATATGATCTCCGCTGCGGCAGGCCTCGCGCTGACGGGCCACGTCGCGTTCGCAAGCACCTTCGCGGTGTTCGCCTCCGGCCGCCCGTATGATCAGATCCGTTCTTCGGTTGCGATTCCGTGCCTGAACGTGAAAATCTGCGGCTCGTCGGCCGGGCTTTCCGATTTCGGCGACGGCAAAACGCATCAGTCGGTGGACGACATCGCCATCATGCGCGTTCTGCCCAACATGCAGGTGTTTTCCCCCGCGGACGCGGTGGAAACCGAAAAAATCGTCAAGGCGATGGCCGAGATCCCCGGTCCCTGCTATATCCGCGTCAACCGGAACGACCTGCCCGAATGCACCGATCCTGCCGAACCCTTTGTGCCGGGCAAAGTGAAAACGCTGCGCGAAGGGAACGACGTCGTCGTATTCGCGACGGGCTATATGGTGCATCAGGCGCTGGAAGCCGCCAAAGCGCTCGAAGCGGAAGGCATCTCGGCCAGGGTCGTCAACGTTTCGACCATCAAGCCGTTTGATACCAGGGGCGTACAGGCGGCCGCCGCCGGCATGCGCGCGGCCGTAACCGCAGAGGAAGCCAGCGTAATCGGCGGTTTGGGTTCCGCGGTCTGCGAGGCGATATGCACGGGGCCCGCGCAGAGCCGCGTTCCCGTGGGCATCGTCGGCATTCAGGATTCGTTTGGCACCAGCGCGCAAAGCTATGAGGAACTTCTGCGGTATTACCATCTGATGCCGCAGGACATCGCGGATAAGGCAAAAAGCCTGCTGTAATGTGGTTTGGCAAAACGCTTGAAAACAACGGGAGGATGATCGTATGAAAATCGGGTTTATCGGGCTTGGCATCATGGGCAAGCCCATGGCGAAAAACCTGCTGAAGGCGGGGTATCCGCTGATCGTAAGCGATAAGTTTTGCATGGAAGCCGTGACGGAGCTCGCGGCTTGCGGCGCACAAACCGCGCTGACCAACGCGCAGGCCGCCGCGCAGGCGGACGTTCTGATTACCATGGTTCCCAACTCGCCGCAGGTGAAGGAAGCGCTGTTTGGGGAAAACGGCGCGGCGGAAACGCTCAAACCCGGCAGCATCGTGCTGGATTGCTCCTCCATCAACCCCGTCGCCGCCCGCGAGATCAGCGAAATGCTTGCCGCGAAGGGGATTCACATGATGGACGCCCCGGTTTCCGGCGGCGAACCCAAGGCGATCGACGGCACGCTTGCCTTTATGGTCGGCGGCCAGCCGGAGGTTTTTGAGATTGTCAAGCCGATTCTGGAAGCGATGGGTTCCTCCGTCGTGCTCTGCGGGGATATCGGCGCGGGCAACGTCGTCAAGCTCTGTAACCAGATCGTCGTCGCGGTCAACATCGCGGCCGTTGCCGAAGCCATGACGCTTGGGCAGCAGTGCGGCGTTGAGCCGGAGAAAATTTTCCAGGCCATCAAGGGCGGCCTGGCGGGTTCCACCGTGATGAACGTCAAAGCGCCGATGATGATGGACCAGAATTTCAAACCCGGCTTCCGTATTAACCTGCACATCAAGGACCTGAACAACGTCGTGGACGCGGCTTCCAAATACGATAGCCCCATTCCCTTAACGCAGTCGGTGCTGGAGATGATGAAAATTCTCCGGCGCGACAGCGACGATGCGCTGGATCACAGCGCGCTGGTGAAGTATTACCAGAAGCTGACGGGGGAGACGCTGCACCACTGAGGCGGGCGCTTTGCCCGAACCTGACACCTTAGGCACGCCAATCGCCTGACTTCGGTCACACGGCGCCGCACAAAGAAAAAACAGCAGGGCAGCCGTGCCGGTGGTATAATCAAAATCAGGGTTATGCGCGGTATTGCTGATAGCGCGCAAAGACCCGGGTTGCCGGTACCGGCCCCCGCGCGGCGCGGCGTTGGCCGTGCCCTGCGGCAGTTGTGCTGTTTTGCCGATCTTGGCGCAGAACGTTTTGAAATTGAAGGTGTCGATGGGTATGACCGAATACAAGCCGTTGCAGAACCTGGCGTATGAGCATTTGCGCGAAATGATCTACCGGCGCGAGCTGCAGTTCGGCGTGATTTACAGCGAAACCAGGCTCGCCGCCCAGCTGAACATTTCGCGTACGCCCGTCCGCGACGCGCTGAACAACCTAAACCGCGAGCGCTACATCGATATTCTTCCCAACCGCGGCTTTCAGCTGCACACGCCGGACGGCAACGACATCCGGGAAGCCTTTCACGTGCGCCAGATGATCGAGTGCTACTGCTGCGAAAGCCTTGCGCGCAATTATCAAAGCAGCGAAGCGCAGCGGACGATCGATACAATGCAGCAATGCCTCGATCATCAGGCGGCGCTGCTGGATACCATGCACGACGTGGATTTGCGCCGCTTCTGGCTGGAGGACGAGGGCTTCCACTTCGCGCCGCTGCACTATATGGATATTTCCGCCTTCAACCTGCAATACAGCACCTTCCTGCATATATTCATGCCGCAGACACTCAACAGCCGCTACTGGCTGGGGCGCAGCCAAAGCACGATCGTCGAACACGGCAACATCATCCAAAGCCTGCGAACCGGCGACGTGCAAAAGGTCAGGGACGCGATCCGGACACACCTGCGGACGTCGGTGCGCGTGCTTGCGCTGAGCAACTACAAAAAAGAGGAGCGTTAACAATGCTTGCCACGGTGCTTACGGATAATACCGCGCGGGAGCCGCTTTGCGGCGAATGGGGCTTATCCATCTTCATCGAACACAACGGGCATAAGATTCTTCTGGATACGGGCGAAACGGACCTGTTCCTGCAAAACGCCCGCAAGCTGAACGTTCCCATCGAGGACGCCGAGTACGGCGTCCTTTCGCACGCCCATTACGACCACAGCGACGGCATGCCGGCTTTTTTTGAAGCAAACCAAAAGGCGCAGTTCATGCTCCGCGCCGCGGCCAAACAAAAATGCTACGATCTGCGCACGGATCCGCCGAAGTATATCGGCATCCGGGATGGTATTCTGGAAACATACAAAGACAGAATTACCTATTTGGACACGGATGTCGAACTGTATCCCGGCGCGCGGGTGATCGGCCACCATACGGCGGGCCTTGCGCAGCAGGGGGAGCGCGCCTCCATGTTCGTGCCTGCCGGTGACGGCTGGCAGCCGGACGCGTTTGCGCATGAACAAAGCCTTGTGCTGGAAGTTGACGGCGGCATTGCGGTTTTCAGCAGCTGCACGCACGCCGGGGCGGAAGCCGTTGTGCGCGAAGCCATGGAATGTTTTCCGGGGCGCGCCGTGCGCGCGCTGATCGGTGGGCTGCATCTGTTCATCCGCACGGAGGATGAGGTGCGCGCGCTGGCAGCGCAGCTGCGCCGCTTGGGCGTGGAAAAGATCATCACCGGGCACTGCACGGGGGACTCGGCGCTTGCCGTGCTGAAAGAGGAACTCGGCGACGCCGTGGAAACGCTTTACTGCGGGAAAACGATCGCTTTATAGCATGCGGCGCTCTTTCCAAAACAAAAAACCGACAGGGCACGCGCATGCGTGCCCTGTTTTCATCGTCACGTAATCGGAAAGTAACCGGGGTAGGGAGATCGGCAGTCCTTCCCCAGGCTTTTGAGAAACATACCGGCGTTGCGTCGGCGCGCTGCCGGCAAAACGGTCTTCCACGCGGCGGCGTTTTGCCGCGGGAGGAAGCGCGCGTAACTTAACGCACCAGCATCTTCAATTGCTCCGCGGTCAGGCTCCGCTCCGGGCGGAAACGGTCTGACGCCATATATCGCACGATGCTGGAAAGAAGCGCCGCGGCTTCGGGGTATGCCTGTTTCGTATGCAGGGCCATGCTGCTGAGCATCAGTTTTCCGCCCAGCACGTTCGCTTCCGCAAGCAGGCCCAGGTTGCGCAGGCGAGCGTAACAGTCAATCCCCGTGACCAGCGACGGAAAGCCGGGCGGCAATACCATCGCGCGGCCGCGGCACATGGGCCACCATTGCCAATCCGTGTGCGAATCGGTCGGGAAATCACGGAATACCGGGTGCCCTGGGTTGATCAGCAAGCCCATGAAACCGCTTTGTTCGGCAAACGTGCCTACGGACCAGAAGTCCGTCGTAAACTGCGCTTGGATGGAGTTCGGCAGATGGGCTTCATCGGCCGGCGGGTCCAGTAAAACGGTCTTGCCCGCCCGCAGAAGGTCCGACGCTTCCTCCGCGCTCCCGGTGATGAACACGCCGGGGGCCGCGGTCTGCATGTCCTGCGGATATACCCAAACCCGATACCGGTTACACGCTTGCCCGGCGACGATCGTCAGGCAGAGTTTTTGCGGCGTTTTCACGGATTGAAGCGAAAAACAGATCGTGCCGACAGGGGAGAGGCTTCCCGTTGCGTATGATTTCGGCGGAAATTCGGCTTGGGCCACCACACCCTCCTGCGCGGTCAGCGTAACCTTCACCGGTTCGTGCAGGGCGGTTTTTCCGTAGTTGGCAAGCTGCACGCAGGCCGTAATCGCTTCGGATTGCCGATAGGTATAGCGGGGCAGCCTGGCCAAAGGGAGTACGTCCGTAAAAAACGCGCGGAAACGCGCCGGATCGGCGAAGGAATAGGGTTTGGCCTGCAGATGCGCGTTGAGCATACCCACCAGCGCGGTCCCCTGGCCGGGAAAGTCCTGTAACCCCAACAGGGAGATTCCGGAAAGCGCGGGCGTACGCAGCACGGCCTCCACCTCTTCCCGGTATGCGAGCAGCGAAAGCTCACCCGTCGCCTCCACGCGCTTTTTCCATTCCGGCAGCAACCCTGCCGCCTCGGCGCGGTTTTGAATGGCGGTGAGATTATCGGGGCGCGTAACGCCGGTAAAGGCGGCGATTTCGTCAAAATCCGGCAGCACTTCATACTGGCCGACTTCAAAGGTGAATACCGGGCGCGTATAGTCCTTCCGCAGCAGCGCCATTTCCGCTTCGTAGTCCGTACCGGCGGAGGGAGCTTGATGGTTGACGTAGCCCTGCATTTGTGCGGAGGTTGCGCGCAGCATGTGCTGCCAGTAATTCGACGACGTGTAGAAATCGCTGTACGGACAGGGCGCCGCCTGCCCGTAATGCACGTTGGAGCCGTTCGCATACAGGCGGCTCCCATCCGTCGCCCTGGCAAGGGAAAGCATCTCGTCCATCCGGGCGTGGCCCAGCGGGCCTGCGTGCAACTCGTTGCCGAAGGTGAGCATCACAAACGACGGGTGATTGGCATAGCATGCAAGAATTTGCCGAAGCTCCAATTGATAGTACCGGTAAGCGCAATCGCTCTCCAAAGCATTTTTCGGATTCCAGTGCGAAAGCTCCGGCTGCATCAGCATGCCCAGCTGATCCGCGGCCGTGAAGGCGGCGTCCGGCGGGCAGT
>CAYRPW010000116.1:0-6933 GCA_964426145.1 uncultured Oscillospiraceae bacterium | reverse complement strand
GAAGTGCTCGTAAGGCTGTCCAAAGGCAGCAACAGCATCCGCCTATCCGGCGAAGACAGGCTGCCCCATATCCGGGAAATCACCGTCACCCTGGATGCCTGAGCGAAAACGGAGTAACTATACTTGGCGACACAAGTGATCCACAATTTATTTATGTCGCATACGCGTTCCTGCGCCTATGCTTTCCGGATTGACGGTCAAAGCCGTCCGGAACAAACGAACATCGTTGTATACCAAGCATGAAAACATAAATCGTGACGATGTCAATATAGGCAAATAGAATGACGAAAAGAGCCAGTATACGTTATTGGTTCTTTTCGTCGGCCTTCGGTACTTCGTTTCAACAAGCGTTACCCATTATTACATGACCCTGATTGTATCAGCGAATGTGTCTTGCCCCATGTCGCCGCCGTGAACATCCTATCGTTCGCGGCGGCTTTCATAATACATAAGAAGCCGCCTCACAATAGACGGCAGATGAATCCCCGTATGATTAAGCCAATCATTCTTCGTATCAGCCCCGCACTCCTCCTTTTCCGCTCTCTGTCCGCAGATAACAATTCACTTCTGCGCGCATGCTCTTCGCGTGTGAAAGTTTCTCATTTCCCGCGGAACCGCTGTTTTCTTGCGCGGGGTTTTGTTATAATAAACCCATTCAGGCGCAGCAACGGAGGGGAAAGTCATGGCCGAACCTAAACCCAGGCCGCGGCTTGGCGCGGGGCAGCGGGCGCTGCAGTTCATCAAGTTCACGCTGTTTTCCATCTCGGCGGGGCTCGTGCAGGCGGTCAGTTTCACCCTGCTTAACGAGACCACCGGCTTTCCCTACTGGCCGAGCTATTTAATCGCCTTAACGCTGAGCGTGGTGTGGAATTTCACGTTTAACCGGCGCTACACGTTCAAATCCGCGGCGAACATCCCCAGGGCCATGACGCTCGTGTTTTTATATTACGCGGTGTTCACGCCGCTGAGCACCTGGTGGGGCGACGCGCTGACCAACGCCGGCTGGAATGAATACGTCGTGCTGGGCGGCACGATGCTGATCAACTTCGTTACCGAGTTTTTATTCCAAAGCCTTGTCGTATTCCGCAAAACCATGAACACCAACAGCCTGGCCAACCGCCCCGCGCGGGATGCGGCCTCGCCCTCTGAAGATTGACCGCGTCTCCGCAAGCGAAACTGCGGCCCACGGGTATCAACGGCGCGGCTCGGCGGTCTTGCGCGTCAGCCCAAATCAAACAGGAATTTTCGCCTTCAAAGTCGAAATACGGATAAGCAATACATCACACAATTGAGCATAACGAAAGAAAGATGGGGAGGTACGGCGTATGAAAAAGCGTTGGCTGATCCTTGTGCTGGCCGTGCTGGCGGCGCTGCTGCCCTGCGCTGCCGTAAGCGCGCAGGCGGAGGCGGACTGGACGATACTCTGGTACCTGTGCGGCACCGATCTGGAAAGCGACGACGGTTCCGCCACCTATAACCTGGAGCAGGCGATGGAAGGCAAAACCGACGATAACGCCAACGTGATCGTGATCACAGGCGGCACGAAGGAATGGCAGAACGATTACGTGCGCGGCGACGCCATCGGCGTTTACCGGCTCAACCAGGGCGGCGGGCTTACGGAGCTGAGCCACCTGAAGGACCAGAACATGGCGGACGAAGGCTTGCTGGCGTCCATGATCCAACAGGTGTTTACGCTGTACCCGGCCAAGCATACCATGCTTGTGCTGTGGGATCACGGCGGCGGCAGCGTGGGCGGCGTCGCGTTTGACGAGCGGACGGACGATTCCATTTCGCTTTCCGAACTGGAAACAGCGCTTGCGCAGGCCGGAGAGCATTTCGATATCGTGGGTTTTGACGCATGCCTCATGGCCTCGCTGGAAGTGGCGAACGTGCTCACCCCGTATGCCGATTATATGATCGCCTCGCAGGAGCTGGAACCCGGCGGGGGCTGGAACTATCTGGACTTCATGGCAGCGCTGTCCGCCACGCCGGACATCGCCCCGGCGGAACTGGGCAAGGTACTCTGCGACAGCTATCTTGCGCATTGCATCGCCTGGGACGATAAGGAGATCGCCACGCTTTCGCTGGTGAACCTTTCAAAAATCCCCGCGCTTGTGGAAGCGTTCGACGCGATGGCCTGGCAGCTGACCGGGATCGCGGAAAACCCCGCCACCATTCAATCGTACCGCAAGGACGCGAGCAAAGCCCGCAATTTCGGCGGCAATAACCGCTCCGAGGGTTACACCCACATGGTGGATCTGGGCGAACTCGTGCTCAACACCGAAGGCGTTTGGGATACGACCGGCCTTGCCGTGCTGGATGCGCTGTTTGCCGCCGTTGAGTACAAGATCGACGGCAGCGCCTACCAAAAAGCCAACGGGCTGTCCGTTTTCTATCCGTTTACCACGGATTCCGAAGTCAGCGACGCCTGCGCCGTAATCGCGGAAACACCCGTATCCAAGGCGTATATGCGCTTCGTGGGCGCGATGGTGCCGGCCTGGGCGGTGCCGGACGACTTAAACCAGCTCGTCAGCGATCAGCCGGCGGAAAGCCTTGCGCAGGGTGAAACTGCCGCGCCGGCAACGGCCGGTGAGGAAACCACCGTCACCCAGCTGGATCCCGGCGATTATCCGCTCACCTTCTCCGCCGCGCTGGATGAGGACGGGTACTATACCCTGACCGTCGAAAGCGGCCTGGATATCGTGCAGGACGTGGAGTTTGCCCTGTTCATGGTCGATGAGGAAGAGCAGGCGGCGGTGCTGTTGGGAACGGATAACGATATTGACGCATACTGGGACGAGGGTGTGTTTTACGACAACTTCCGCGGCGTATGGCTGACCATCAACGGGGAGTACTGCGCCCCGATTCTCGTTGAATCGCAGGACGATTATAACCTCTACACCATACCCATCCAGCTCAACGGAAAGCGCACCAACCTGAGGGTGATGTACGTGATCGAAAGCGAGGATGCGGACGGCGTCACCGGCAGCTACGAAGTGCTGGGCGTTTGGGACGGCACCGACGACGTAACCGGCGTTACCGCGCGCGATATTACCCCGCTCCAGGAAGGCGACGTTATTTTGCCGCTGTTCGACGCGTATCCCCTTTCCGATATCGGCGGGGAGAGCGAGGAATGGGAGAGCTACGAGGTTGTGGCGGGCGAGAACGGCGAGGTGACCTTGGAGGAACAGGATCTTTTCGACGGCGAGTATTACTACGCCTTCATCCTCACCGATATCTTCGGCCAGACTTTTGAATCCGACGTGATCTCCCTGTTCATGGAGGGTGAGGAGTTTTACTTCGACGACGGGCTGTAAACCATCGGTTTCCATACAAAAACCCCCGCATCGCGGGGGTTTTTGATTTTCATTTTATTCTCCGAACGCTTGCCAACCGCTCAGCGCTCCATTTCGAAGGTCTGCCCGTTCCAAGCGGCATGTACGCGGAACGTGGCTGCCGCCAAATCCGCATGAAGCGTCGCTTCGCCGCCTCGCCCCGCCCAGCGCAGGGTCAGAAGGTGCGCCGCGGGCTGTTCGAGGGTCAGGCGGCTGTCAAAGCCGAAGGCGGGGCAGGCGTTGCGCATGCGCAAAAGCGCCAGCTGGTCTTTCACCACTTGTTTTTGCAGGGCCTGTTCCACCTGCGCGCTGGTCAGGTTGGTACGGTTGATCTCCTTATGCCCACCGGAACCGCCGCGTTGTACGGCCTCCCGGTCGTTTTTCCCCGCAAACAGGTCCAAGTACCATACCTGCGGTTTGCCCGGCATAAACAGCTGCAGGGCGCGCGCAAACAATAGCTTTTGTTCGCTTTCGCCCAAAGCGCTGAAATAGGTGGCGTTCACCTGATAATAGACGTTCTTCTGCCCGTGCAGGTCTTTCACCATGCCGCCGCGCGCGACCACGGTCTCGATCAGGTTTTCGATGCGGTCTTCGGGCAGCAGGCCTTTTAAGTCCAGCAAGGGAATGCCGTCGTGGCAGCCCAGCATGTTCACGGTGCGGATGCCCTTTTGCGCTTGTTCCAGCGCCCACGCGGCCAGGGTTCCGCCGTCGCCGCTTTCCAGCGCGTCCAAAATCAGGCCGGGCAGGAAAAAATCATAGCAGAGATACCCCTGCGCATGAAGCGCTTCGTAGGTTTTCTGCGCGTAGCTCGCGTGGATTTCCGGCAGCAGGGTCAGGCCCTGGGCTTGGGCGAGGCCGTTTACCTTCGCAAGCAATTCCCAGGTTTCCGGCTCGTTCAAAAAATTGCGTTTTCCGGGGGTCTTGGGCGCATAGGCGAACGCGTCCAGCCGCACGATCTCCGCGCCGTACCCGGCCAGAGTTTGCAATGTTTGCTCGTAAAACGCCCATACCTTGTCGGAACGGATGTTCAAATCCAGCTGTCCCAGGTATTTGCGCCCGGTTTCCAGCAGTTCGGTCACGGCGGCGCGCGCCGGTTCGAAGCGGCCGAAGCCGATCTCACCCGGCTTTTTCCCGGCGTCTAGCGCAGCGTTTACAATGCCCGCCAGCGCTTCGGCGGAGGCGTATTGCAGCTGCGTTACCCGCATAAGTTCCTGCGCGTCCGGGCGCGGATACCGCACTTCCTGATAAAAGGTGTTCCAATACGGCACGCTGCGTCCGTCCGGGAAGCGCACCATCAAAAGCGGCAAGCCCGGCTTGCGGAAGAACATCTCCCGGATTTCCGCCTCGTCGGGCTGGATATAGCCCTCGGCAGTCATCGTGCCGCGGCCTTCCCAGAAGCGGTTCCAGTCGATGAAAAAATCGCGGTAGGGGGAAGCGTCGCCGTTTTTGAGGATATCCTGAAACTGCGGCGAGAGCACCGAGGCGTGGTTCAGAATAAAATCCAGCTTCAGCCCCACGCCCGCCCTGCGGATCGCTTCCAAGTCGGCGCGCTCGGCCACCAATGCGTTCAGCCCGTAATCAATCACCGAAAACCCCCGGTCCAGGTCGGTATGAAAAAGGCTGGGCAAAATATACGCCGAGGAAAACGCGCCCCGTGCCGCTTCAGACCCTAAAAAAGCCGCGATATCGGCAAGCGTTCCGCCCATGCTGTCGGGGTAGGCGTTGAGCATGGGCCCGCCGGAAACGGCCCGTTGTGACTGCATGGGGTTACGCCTCCTTCGCCATCACGCTTCGGTATTGCGCGTAGGGTAAAATCTCCGCCGCGTTGGATACGATGATCTTCGCCTTCCATGCCTGCGCTTCCAGCTGCTTTTGCTCCAGCATCAGCACCATGGTGGTAAAGGGGCTGTCCGTGCCGCCGTCCCGGTGCCGCGCCTTGCGGTGCGCCAGGGTTTCGGCGGGCGTGGAGTGCAAAAACACCGGCACGTCCACGCCGTGCAGGTTGTCGCTGTTGGCGTGCGTCCATTCGACCAGCAAAACGTTTGCTTGACGGAAATCCACGGCCTCGTACCACAGCGCCGTTTCTTCGCGGCCCATGCGCTTCAAATAAATCGTGTCCGCGCCGTTTTTAAACTGCGATATGATGGCGCTCAGCTCGTCGAAATCGATCTCCGCGGACGAGCCAAGGTACCCGGCCAGGGCGGCGCGGCCTTCGCGCTGGTAGGCTTCCATCCACGGGTGCTGGGCAATCAGCGCGGGATCGGCGTCCCGGTTCTCTAGCTGAAAGCCGCGCACGGCGTCCCCCGCCGAAGCGGTGTACAGCCCGTTTTGCACCAAACCCCGGACGCCGCCCAGGCGGTAAATGCGCAGGCGTTCCGCGTCGTTATACAGGGGAATGCGGCGCGGGTAATTATCGCCGGACAGAAGGTAGCTTCCCAGCCCCTCCAGCTCCAGGTACAGCCGCAGCAGCGAAGCCGTTTCCGATTTGCCAACGCCCGATCCGCCGCACACCGCAACCACGGCGCGCCTGAACGGGTTTTGCGCAAGCAGGGGATAAAGCATCTGCCGCAGCGGCGGGTAGACGGCGTTGGCTTTTTGCTGATGAACTTCCTGAATGCGGACTCTGTCTCCCGGCATATCGCCGTGGGGGATATCCGCGGGGAGCGCCGGCGGCGTCCACGGCGTGCGTAATGGATTCCATTCCTGTTTCATCGGTTTACTCCTTTGTCAGCCGTTCTAAAAGCGCCTGCGCCAATTCCAGGCCCATGCGTTCGTGCGTCAGCATATTGGGGTGTCCAAGCCCGCCGAACCCTTCGTGGAACGGGTCGATCGCCCCGAATTTCAGGGTGAACACCCGCCTGTCGTCCGTCTCCGCGCGGTATACCGCCACGGCCTTTTCAATCACGTCGAACAGATAGTAATTCATCGGTCCCAGCGTGCAGGCGATCAGCGGCTTTTCGCCGTTGCAGCTCCGCAGCATGTGCAGAAACGCCGTATACCGGTCTTGAAAATGCCGTTCTTCCCGCAGGCCGCCGTTTGTGACGCTCATGCGGAACGCGTCGTTCGTACCGAGGTTAATAACGATCGCATCCGGGTGGAACCGCCCGAAATCCCAGGGCGTAAAAGGCTCCGTCACGCCCGTTTTTTCCTGATGGTAGCGGTCCGCAAACGCATACTGCGTTTCCATGGCAAGCGGAGGCGGGGAAAAATCCGGGAACTGCGGAAGCCGGATGCGGTTGGCCGGGTCCAGAGGCGGGCAAAGCGGGATTCCTGAAATGCATACGCTTTGGTACTGCGCGCCCAGGATGTTCGAGGCGATGGCCGGATAGGCTTTCAGCCCGTCCTCGAGCTCCGTGGTGAAAACCGGGGCGGCCGCGTCCATGGCGTTGCCAAACCCGCAGGTGATGGAATCGCCCACGAACTCCAGCCTGTACCTGGGCTGCGGCGGCGTATACGGCAGTACAACGCCCTGAAGCGATAGCGAATGCACGCAGGCACGGCCTTTGGAAGCCTCCGAGCGCTTGATCACAGTCAGCGTATATTCCCGCGCATCATCGGCCTCAAACAGCAGATAGCGTTTGCGGCCCTCTTCCAGGGG